>NZ_JAZHLI010000004.1:0-168819 GCF_036549475.1 Aurantimonas sp. A2-1-M11
GGCTTGTCTGGTTCCTGCAAGCAAGCCAGCCAAAAACGGCGAAACCGCATACGTCCAAACGTCTTTCCGGGTGCGTCGCTTCAACGGCTTAGCCATTATTCAGGGCGGACTAAATGGCGGAGAGGGGGGGGGATCGAACCCCCGATACGCTTGCACGTATGCCGCATTTCGAGGGCGGCACTCCTTCCGCTTAACAATCGGTAGCGTCGTGGCTTTAGAGATCCGATCGCGACCCGACCCGGTTGCCCGCTGAAATCCCTAATCCACGATATAGACTGTCGCCCTGCCCACGCCGCGTATGTCTATTTCCCGGGCTGCGACAGATACGGCCGAACTGCTTATAGCTGCCAACGTAGCTTGGGAAATCTGAATGCGGCCGGGAAGTCCGAGGGACTCAAGCCGACTCGCAACGTTCACCGTGTGCCCCCAGATGTCGTAGACAAATCGCTTGCGGCCTATCACACCGGCAACCACTGGGCCAGTATGGATACCAACCCGCAAGCGGAGCGCTGGTTCGATCTCCGTCGAGTTCTTCATTTCATGGATCATCGCTCGTCCAAGCGCGACGGCAGCTTCGGCATGGTCGGGCCGCGGATCCGGAAGCCCAGCAGCAGCCATGTATGCGTCGCCGATCGTCTTAATCTTTTCAACACCGTATCGTTCGGCCAGCTGGTCGAAACGCGAAAACAACGCGCCTAGCCAGGAGACCAATGTCGATGGGGAGGTTCGGGACGCATGTTCGGTAAAGTTGACGATATCGGCAAAAAGGATTGTGGCGATATCAATTTTGTCGGCGATCACCGTTTCGCCGTTCGCCAGCCGACGCACAACCTGGCTCGGTAAAACCGCATGGAGGAGCGTGTCAGCGCGCTCACGCTCACGTTCGATCTCCGCCAGGTAGCCTCTTTCGCGCTCACGCCATCGACCGCGCTCGAGACAGGAACAGATGCGCGCCCGCAAAAGCACGGGGTCTACAGGCTTGGTCAGGTAATCCTCCGCCCCAGCTTCAATACAGCGTATGACCGCATCGTCCTCTTTCAAGCCGGATACCATTACAACAGGGATGCTCCGCCAACGCGCATCACCTTTGAGACAAGCCAGCAATTCGATGCCGTTCATGTCCGGCATTAAAATATCAATAAGTATGAGATCGAAGGTCTCTACTTCCAGACGCATAAGTGCAGCGTGAGCAGAACTGAGAGCGGTAACATTGTGTCCGCTGCGCTTTAATCGTCTCGACAGAACATCACGACTGGAGGCGGTGTCGTCGATCACCAGTATATTGCCGTGATCTCTGATTGTTGGAGTTGGGTGCGCCGCGATTGTTCGCGACAGGCCGGCAGCGATGGCCGCCTCGCTGTCACTGCCGTATTCAATATTGAGCTCGCTGCGAGAGAACGATACAATATCGTCAATCCGGCCGAGCAGGCTCTTGCTTTCACGGATGACACGGTTAATATCCGCGACGAGCACTTCGGGCAACGCATCACCGAAATCCTCCACGACCATTTCTGAATAACCTAGGATTGCGCTAATGGGCGTCCTGAGCTCGTGACGTAGTGAGGTCTCGACATCCAGCGAGTCGGCAACCTGTCCTAGATCTCCGGCTACCAGACGGTGGACCTGTTCACTAAGCGTTCGTGCTGCCGCCAGAACCCGATCCAGATCGGGCTGAGCTCCGGTGAGGCCAGCATCGCGCGCATCCTCGACGATCAACTCTTGGCATCCAAGTATCGCGTCCGCTGGCTCGGACAGCCGCTGCGCGATCTGGGCCAGGTATGCGCGCCGGCCGAAATCATTTTGCTGGAGCGACACTTCGGCCTCCAGTTAGGCGGACGATCTTATCGAGCAGGTCGGGCCATTCGATTGGCTTCGTCTCATAGTCCGAGCAACCCGCGTTCATTGCCTTTTCGCGATCGCCTGCCATTGCATGAGCCGTGAGGGCAATAATTGGGATTGTTGCGGTCGACGGTTCGGCTCTGATCCGCCGCGTCGCTTCCCAACCGTCAATGATCGGCAGACTCATATCCATCAATATTAGGTCTGGGCGTGCCGTGGCGCTCGCCTCAACGCCAGCTTTGCCATCTATCGCTACCACTACCTCGTAACCCTTGCGCTCCAATCGCCGGGAGAGCATATCGCGGTTCATCTCATTGTCTTCTACGACAAGTATCTTCACCATCGTTGTTCGAGCTCCTTAGACGTCTTCCAACGTGGCCACATGACGTTTCAAAGCCGCAAGAAGATCTGCACGCCCCGCTTGTCCCTTTCGCACCACCTCTCCCGCTCTTGTGCTTAGCCAGTCGCGTTCCTCCCGAGTAAGATCTTTTGACGTTACGACCACGACTGGAAGATCCGCGAGGTCAGGCCGTTCTCGTAGCGCCGTGAGCAGGGCGAACCCATCCATCTCGGGCATCATCAGATCGAGCACCACCAGGGTCGGTCGGGCGATTTCCAATTGCTCCAGTCCCTGGCGACCATTGGCGGCCTCGCGCACTTTCCAACCTTCTCGCACAAGAATTCGGCGGAACAAGGCGCGGGTCGAAGCATCGTCCTCTACGATCACGACCTCACGACCCCGGTCGCAGGCAATAGCGTCAAGCGTCGAGATCAGCTCCCGCGGATCGATGGGTTTGATCAAATGGTCGGTCGCCCCGAAAGCGAGTCCCATCTCACGATCCGGGACTACCGTGGCAAGGATAACCGGAATGTCGCACAACGTTGGATCGGATTTGATTTCCCGGAGCACGGACCAGCCGTCGCGCTCTGGCATCATGATGTCGAGGATTATCGCGTTTGGTCGTTTTGTGCGCGCCATTCGTAAGCCCGCGGTGCCACCAGTGGACTCTACAACGTCAAAGCCAGCGCCGCGGACCGCATGAGATATCATCCGTCGCGCTCGTTCTTCATCATCTATGACAAGCACTCTACCGCGAGGTGCAATTGCCTTTGGAGCAGAGGATACCGTGGCGTCTGTTTCAAGAGGCCCCTCGACGGCTCCCTTTGCAGGAATTTGCAGCCGAAAGATCGATCCCTTGCCGGGCGCGCTTTGGACGGTAATAGAGCCGTCCATCATGCGAACGAAATGTTGAGTAATGGCGAGGCCAAGACCTGTTCCGCCATAGATACGTGTAGTCGAAGAATCGACCTGTACGAATTCCTGAAACAATTTTGATTGCTGTGTCTCCGACATGCCGATCCCGTCGTCGGATACCGCAAATTCGATCCAAGACGCAGAATCCCGCACGAAGCTAGAAACTCTCAGGCGAATTTCGCCACCGCTTGTAAATTTTGTGGCGTTTGACAGCAAGTTGAAGAGGTTTTGGCGCAACTTTGTCTTGTCGGTTTCTATTTCATCCACGTCAACTTCAGCATCCAAAACAAATCGGTTCCCGTTTTTGCTAAACAGGGGACCCATGGTCCCTTTCACCTCGGCAAGAAATGGAGTCAGCGCGAAGCGCTCGATGTAAATCTCCATCTTCCCCGCTTCAATCTTCGACAAATCCAGCACGTCGTTGATCAGCGCGAGAAGGTGGCGGCCGGAGCTCGTGATTTTATCGAGGTCGGCCACGAAGTTGTCTTCACCGATGGCACGCGCATCCTCGCTGAGCATTTCGCTATAGCCGATGATCGCATTTAGCGGGGTTCTCAACTCGTGGCTCATTGAAGCGAGAAAGCGGCTCTTAGTTTCGTTCGCCACCTCCGCATCGCGACGGGCCCCCTCGAGATCTTCCTGTCTCTGCTTGAGATCAGTAATGTCCGTATAGACAGCGACGGTGCCACCCTCCGGAGTTTTACGCTTTGCAATGCGAAGCCAGACACCGCTTGCAAGTCGCAGCTCAACCATCTCCCGAGGCTCACGATGCCGCAGAAGGGCCGTTCTCACCCACTGCTCCGGGGGGATTTCGCCGATGTCAGCCGTGCCTCTTTTGACCTGCGCCCAGGCCACCTCCTCAAAGGATCTGCCAGGCTGCATCAGGTCGGCGATATCAGAAAAGATCTCAAGATAGCGGCGGTTGACCATCACCAGCCTGTCGTCCGGGTCGTAAAGTGCAAAGCCGTCTGGGATGGTTTCGACCGCAGTCACTATCGCATTGCGTTCTTTCTTAGCCGCTGCCTCCAAATGCTGTCGCTCGATTTGGCTCTCCCGCAACATCCTCAACGTCGTCGACATTCGTCCAAATTCGTCGGTCCCTTCTGGCGGGAGTATAAGTGCATCGCTTCCAGCAGTTAGCGCGTTGATTGCTCGATCGATTCGTCCAAGCGGCACTAGTATCGAACGCAGCACCAACCATGTGAGGAACGCTCCGACGACGACGATAGAAGCGACTGCGAGAAGCGATCGACGGTATACACTGCGTGCAGCCTCTGCAGCTGCATCGCGCGCCATATCAGCTTCGGTCTGCAGTCTTTGGCCGAGCGTGTTTAGCGCGCCATCGATCTCATCGCTGAAAGTGCGCGCCCCTGCTAGTAGTGCGTTTCCGATGACACGGTTGCCGTTTGTATAGGCATCAACTGCCTGCATAGCTTTTTGATAATAGGATTCAGTTCGTTTCAGGATCGTTCCGGCTGCTTCAGGTGCGAACTCGTCCAGGGTTCGCAGATCCTCTGACAGCGCGGCCCTCGCGGCTTCCGCGCGACGCTCTGACAGTGTCAGCATGCTGACCGACAGATCGGTTAGCCAGTAGCGCATCTCGCCGAAATGCTGATGAGCGCTCTTCGCTACGGCAAATTTGTGGAAGCGTGCGTTGACATCATCTAGACGTTGCTGGTTCCGAAGAAGATCATGCGTCATCACCGCGACGCTGACAATTAGAGCTCCAAGAAGCGCTGATGACAATAAGACTAGTCGAAGCGGTATCTTACGGTTTGCGAGCCGAGCGATCCAGTCGTGAGTTGTGCCCATGGAGCTCACCTGAAGAGGGTGATAGAAATCGCCCCCGCCAAGTCGCCTTCTTCTCCACCTTCCTTCGGATAACCCGTGACATCGAGTTCGCCTTTCGGCTCCCCGTGACAACTGAGGCATGAAACTGAGTAGTATTCTGGAATGAGCATCCGGAATGCGCCGCGCCCAGAATGCTCTGCCTCCTCGACGAAGGAATCTCCGTGGCGCCAATCCGCTCGCTGTAGGTGATCGGCAAATACAAATTGCTCCCAGCTGTCCGGGCGTGCCTTTCGATTGCGCACCAGATCATTCGGTGCCGTCACCTTTAGCAGCGCTTCCGAGCCAACCTTCTCAGCAAAGCGCTCGTTCACCAACCGTGCGAATACCGCGGGGATAAATCCCTTAAAGGCTATGCCCTCAGCGTTAATAAGTGACTGATTTTCATTGAGGATTTCCCGAATAGAATCGATCTCTGCATTAATGAGCTTTCGCTCTCGGTCATTCAAAGTTTCGCTAAGGGGACGATGCCCTTCTCTTTCCTCAAAAAGAGCCACCGCCTCTTCCACCACACGCTCACCAGTGAGCTGCTTGTCTCCCGGCGACGGATCGTTGATGAGCTCCTGATGATTAGAAATGACGCTACGTGCGGCTCGCAACAATGCAGCCAGTCGAAGGCCCGTCGCTTGGTCCTCGGAAGCAGAGTTCGTCAGCGAGGTCGAGCCAGTCGACAGCATGAACGTGAACATGAGGACAAAAGTCAGCAATCGTATCATGTCGATACCTCGTGCCGCACCTGAGAAACATACCTCAAAAGCGATCGTTGGGGAAGCACATGGCTTCACTGCCAAAGCCTTTGAAGGCGCTCGCGAAAACCGTTGCCGCTACGAGCGAAGTGAATGACGGTCTGAATCTCGCGAGCCGGAACCAAGGATAGGCAGCCAGGAGCAGGCGGACACTGGAAGCATCCCCCCTGCCGGGGACGCGGTCAATCTAGGGCTTCGCCTCACTGGGCCCGATGCCAATCCACCGGGAAGGCTCCACGCCGCAAATGGATGTAGCCCCCTATTTGGCGCACCGCAGGAGAGGGATTGGGTTGGCACCGTTCAATACCGAGTGTCGCCTATGGATCACGCCAGTGCAGTGGAAAATCAGTTCCGTGCGGCGCAATCAAGATCCGGCTTGTGAAGAACCAGCGTTCGCTGACATCAAGGTCACGTCGCATGATTTAGTTCGTGAGCGATTTCCTCGAGGAGTGCCGTGTCGTCTCCTGCCATGCCATCCATTGATGCCATCCGCGAAACGACGATCGCGGCGATCTTTTCTTCTACCGTGCCCTCCGCATAGGTGTAGTAGATGACGGCAAGCTGTCCATCGCGATGACAGCGTCCTTCAATTTGCTGCAGCTGGATGGCGCTGTGACGCATGTCGTGAACAACGAGCGATCGCTCCCGGTCCCCGCCGGGCATCTCGCCCTTATGCAGCGAGATCGACTCCGTCACCGTGAATATCACCACGTCCATCTGACCAGTCTGGAAGGCGACGCGGGTTCTCTCGTTCTCTTCAGCGGACCGCTTGCCGTTAATTTCGCCAACACTCCGGCCACGGCCTCTCAGGCTTTCGGCCAGCATCGCGCTGGTTTCGAGGAATGCCACAGAGATTGCGACCTGCTGACCGTTGTCGAGAAGATCGTCGACGAAGTCGGTCGTGCCTTTTACTCGGATCAGGCTGGCCTTCTGGCGAAAGCGCAGATCGGCTGCCCAGCCTGTAGGACGCCGCGTGGAACCACCAGCAAGCCCGAGCTCGCGCCGAAACTCGCGCCACGTGGCCTCGTAGAGACGCTTGGCCTCAGCATCTAGCGCAGTCGGCGTCCGCTCACGTTGCACTTCTGGCCAGCCGGCGATCTGCTCCGGTCGTCGCCGCAAACCGATCGCGTTCACGCCCTTGTAGAGCAGCTCAGACATAACCTTCCGGTCTGCCACGTTCGGCTCCCAGCTCCAGTTCTTCCAGCGCCCCTTAGATCGGCCGATTTTGAGCCGCTTCATTAGTGCGCGGAATTCGTCCATGTCGCCGGTCGACCCGCCGGTTGCGATGGCAAGAAGCCTTCCGAGATACGACAGCTCGTGCGGCGACTGGCCAGCCGTGGCGCTCATGTAGATCGTGAACTCGGCTGCGGCTGCGAGATGCCGGCAAACGAGGCCCTGCTGCGAGGCAGGGTTGCGAATGCGGTGGCTCTCGTCGATCACCACCAGCGGCCAGCGTCGCTTCAGAGTTCCGAGCTTGGCGAGCTCGTTGTTCTTCGCTCGGGTCGAGCGCTTGTTGCTGGAGACCGGAGGGGCCATGAACGACTTCGTCCGCTCGAAGTTGATGATCGTGATGTCTTTTCCGGTCGCAGGGGACCCGGTAATCGTTCGCCGCCATTGCGGGATCGCGCCCTTCGGGCAGATGATCAGCACCTCCTGATCCGGCATGGCGCTGATTGCGCTCCACGAGGACAGCGTCTTACCCAATCCCGTGAGGTCTCCCAGCAGGAACCCAGGTCGGTCACTCTTCCTGGCTGCAAGGATCGCGTCGCGAGCCTCGAGCTGATGAGGTCGCGGCACGAACACGATCTCCGTCGCCGCGTTCAAATTTTTGAAGGACAAGCTTCCTCAATCATTGCAGGTAAGATCGAACACGAGATGCGCCCTGGTCGACTCAGTAAGGGCACTGACTCGCTCCACGAGCCTCTGCGCTACCCATCTAGCAGCCCCGCATGAACGTGCGCCAGCGGGTCTCCCAGAGGCTCTACCGATTCCGACGATCTGAGAAGGAACTATTCACCCTCGAGGACGATCGGATTCTTGATGTCGCCCTCAGTCATGTCAGCCAAGCCGATCGACAAGGTCGACCGCCTTCAGATGGCTGTAGCGCTGCAGCATTCGGAGCTCCTTGTGACCCGGATCCGATACGTTTCTGAGGAGGCGCTCCGCTTGGCTGGCGTGATCTCGACGACGTAGCGCTCGAGGAGTTCGCGGACCGTCATCTTCTCGGCAACGCGCGTGTCTGGAAGATTGCCGCAGCGGTCGAGTTCAGCCTCGAGACTCCGGGCCCACTTTTCGGCGTCTGCCTTGCGTCGAAGCTCTTCGCACGCGGCTGGAGACCTTTACGGCGAACCATCGCCTGCCAGCGTCCACGCAGTTTCCGTATCGTCGCCATGAAAGTGCTCCTCGTCTGCACCTCCACGCGTAGGAGACCGGTGACTCGGCGCCAAGGATGAATCCCAGATATTCCGACCGGCCAAGGGTTGCAGCCGAGCCAGCGCACCTTCCCGCATCCGTTGCGCTCGGTTAGCTTCGGGTCTCGGGAAATCGACAGGTGATGATGCTGAGCGGCTTGCCGTTAGGCATCGACCATGCACGAGAGCCGTAGCTCAGCTTTTTTCCCACAACTCCGCGAGAAAGAGGGCGGCGTGAAATACGTCGCCCTCTCGGCACAATAGTAGCCTTATTCTGCGGTGAGCAGTTTGCGCATAGCCTCGGCGAGCTTCGCTTCTGCCTCGTCGTGGCTTCCCGCTTCGTGCAGCGCCATGCCCTCATCCTTCAGGGCGGTGACTTCCGTCTCGAGTTCTTCGCTCACTTCCATCTTCGCGAGACCGGCCTCAACCGCTGCAGCGTCCATCGGACAATGAGCGGCAAGAGCGGGCGTGGCCAAGAGTGTGCTCGTTACGGCAAGTGCTATCCATTTCATGATGTGAACCTCACGGTGGGTGTCGAACATCGACCAGACGTAACGATAGGGATGCGGGAACTGTTCCTAGCGAAGAGTGGAACCGGAAGCCTGCGACAGGGCGGCTGGGTTTGGAATGGCGAGCTTTGCGCCTGCATCACAGCCACTGGGGCGGCATTGGTGCTCGGCGTGCCGACTTCGGCGTCCTCATCGTGGTTTGAAAAGAGCACTGGCGTGCGTGGCCCCTATCGTGAGGTGATGGCTCTGACGGCCCTCAACATCGCGGCCTTTCTGCTCGCAGTCTCTTCAGTGAGCGCATGACGCTGTCGTCTCGGGCCGCAGCTTTCCCGCGCTCTCGGTGGCACTGTGCCGCGTTTGTGCCGATTCATCGTTGGCGTGATCACGACCAAATTGAGGGACGCTGCCGCAGTCTGGCTGGCAAGGAGTAGCCGGTGATTATCTGCCCAAAGTGTGCTGCTCTGCTAAGGCAGTGTTCGATTTCTCGCCTAGCACTCCCGTCTTAGAATTGAGGATTCCCTCGAGGGAACAAGGTCGGTGAAAATGGTAACCTTGCGCAAAACCGACCCCTATATCCTGCAAAATCGCAACTGATGCTGCGTCCTCTACACATTCCGCTACAACAGAGATATCAAGATTCCTGCAGATGTCCGCAACAGATCGACATATCGCCGAATCAATCTCGCAGTTTGCTATTTCTCGGATGAATTGACCGTCTATTTTGAGATAATCTATCGAGAAATTTTTGAGATAGGAGAAAGAGCTTAGGCCGCTGCCAAAGTCATCAAGGCTCACCCTGCATCCAAGCGCCCGAACGCCATTTACGAAATCGGCCGCGGCGCGGAAGCTATTGATTGCCGCTGTTTCTGTGATCTCAAAGCAAATCCTGGCAGGAGCAATCCCCGAGCGCATGAGACCGTTCACAACAAAAGAAAGCAAAGACGGATCGCTTATGGACTGAGCGGAGACGTTGATCGACAGGAGTGCGCCGGATGAGTGGTCGGAATGCTGCAACAACGAGAAACAATGATCTATAACGTAGCGGTCCAAAGCGACCATTAGGCCAAAGCGCTCGGCAGCTGGGATGAATTTCGAAGGGGGCAGCAAAATTCCGTCACGCTTCCGCAGGCGAGCTAAAACCTCGAAGCTTTCATCTACGCGGGGCGACGAGGACAATGAAACGATTGCTTGGGCGTATAAGATGATGCGATTTTCTCTCAGCGCATCCAGAAGCTCCCCAGCAGACTAAACGTCCGCGAGATCTTCCTCCACAGAGCATGCGCTTGAATTGTGTATCACCGACTTATTGCGCCCAGAAGATTTTGCCGCGTAGCAGGCAGCGTCTGCAAAGGCCATCGCTGATTGACGATCTCGAAAGATGCTGTCTAACATGACCGCTCCTATACTGCAGCCTATGTCATAAGATCGTCCGCTCCATATGGGACGTGCGTTGTTGATCTGCGCAATAATGTTCTCACAAATCTGCGAGAGTGTATGGACGTCATTGATACTGACAACGGCGGCGAATTCGTCACCGCCTAATCTAGCCGCTAATGCTCCATCCGGTAGGCAGGACTGAAGAACCTCAGCGATCCGTTGGAGAAGCGCGTCGCCAGCTGCATGCCCTGCCGTGTCGTTGACGAGCTTGAACCGGTCGAGGTCTATGAAGATCAGTCCGTAGGCTGTTGAGTCCGCAAGGTCAGCGACGATGTCATCGAGGCGCGCATCGAATGTCGCGCGGTTCAAGAGGCCAGTCAGATGATCATGTTCGGCTGCGTAGGCCAACGACATCTGATGCTCCCTCTGCTCCGTTGCGTCCTGGAAAATTGTGATGGCTCCGATAAGGAAGCCGTCGGCATCGAACATGGCGGACGCGCGGTCACTGATCGGCAAGACCGAACCGTCCTGTCGTAGTAGGCAGGCATCCTCGCGACCCGAGACTGAAGACTGGAGGGCGAGGGCCTGGCTGGCGATGTTGAGAATCGGCTGGAGGTTCGTTGCATGGACCACTAGCATCGTATCTGACAGCAAGGTTCCGAGAACCCGGGTGCAGTCATGCTGCAAGAGGTGACAGGCAGCATTGTTGGCGTAGGTAATTCTTTGTTCGCGATCGACAATAACTACACCGTCGGCGATTGCGTTGATGGAGTTCCGGAGGAATTCCTTCTCAGCCAGAACTGCGTTCTCTCGGAGAACTCGTTCAGTAATATCGAAAACGCTCCCAATGAGCAGGGTAGAGCCGTCGTTGAGGCACACCCTACGGGTCAACGCGTGAACATGGCGGATTTCACCCGAAGGGCGGACGATCCGATATGTCGTGTCGACGGGCATGCCATCCTGCAACAATCGAGCTGCAGAGTGTTCAGCAGCTTTGGCATCGTCCGGATGCAACCGTTGATGCCATGTCGCCTGCGGAACTTCATTCGGGCCGGCGTCAAGCCCGTAGATGTCCCGCATGCGCCGGTCCCAGATCGTTCGCCCGGTCGAAGGCTCGAACTGCCAAACACCGATGCGACCGACTTCCAAGGCAAGTTCGACACGTTGTCTCTGCAGAACGAGATCCTGCATCAACTGCTTCTGACCCGTTATGTTGGTTTGAACACCGATCAGTCGCGTAGGTTGCCCGTCCTCGTCCCACGCTACGGCACGACCGCGATCTAGAACCCAGATGTAGTGACCGTCGCGATGTCGCAATCGGAATTCGGTCTCAATCTGCTCGGTGACCCCTGCCAGATGCTGCTCGCCGCTGGCGATCGCCTTTTCGCGGTCGTCGGGATGTATGAGTTGGAGCCACAGATCCGGATCGTCACAGAGGACGTCGGAGCCATAACCCAACATGCGATTCCACCCATCGGAGTAGAAGCACTGGTTGCGGAGGAGATCGGCGTCCCAAACGCCGAGATCAGCACTGTCGACAGCCCATTCGAAACGATCGATCGAGGGATCTCGTGCAGTCGGAACATTCTTCGCGCTTGCTTGGCTCATTCCTCACTCCACCGAGCGGCGAGGCCGCACAGCACCGGTAGCAGATCATGTATCTCGAAATCATTGATGAGATATCTGACGCTGTGCCGGACATGTGGCTTTAGCTGTCGAGTGCCTTGAGCAGAGCGCTCAAACCCTTGCGGGTGTAGGGGCTGCGAAGGTAGCAGCGGACGCTTCGGAGGGCAGCAGCGCTCTATCCAGCTGAGCTACGGGTGCCCGGGGCGCGGGCGGGATCCGGCGTGCGGATTGCATGATGCGAAAACTCCCTAGCCGATCCGGGGCCGGACGGCAAGAAGCGTTGATGCGGGATGCGTCGCAGGGAAGATGCGGGATGCGTCGGCGAGGGATCTGCGGACGGAAATGGTCCGCGGTTTTCTGCAGACCTCGGGCGTGCGGTTGTGGCCACCGGATCTCACGTCCCCCGCGGCTTGGCGCGGGCGGTGGCCTTGGCCGCTGCCGGGTCCTCGGGCCAGGCATGACGCGGATAGCGGCCGCGCAGGTCGGCGCGCACCTCGGCCCAGGAGCCGGCCCAGAAGCCTGGCAGGTCGCGGGTGATCTGGATCGGGCGATGGGCCGGCGACAGGAGTTCGACGGTCAGCTTCAGGCGCCCGTCGGCGATCGTGGGATGCTGCGACAGGCCGAAGAGTTCCTGCACCCGGATCGCCAGGACCGGCTGGTCCGCCTCGTAGCGGATCGGCACGCGCGAGCCCGTCGGCGCTTCGTAATGGGAGGGGGCAAGGGCCTCGAGCCGGTTGGCGGCCTGGGGTGGCACCAGGCCGCGCAATGCCTCGGAGATCTGCCCCGGGGTGATCTGGGCCAGGCCCGTGACACCCGGCAGATAGGGCATCAGCCAGTCTTCGAGCCCGGCCAGAAGCGCGTCGTCGGACAGGTCCGGCCAGGGATCGCCATAGGCGCCGGCCAGGAAGCGCAGCCGGCGCAGGAGCCGCTCATTGTCCTTGCCGAGGGGCAGGGCGGCGAAGCCGAGGCGGCGCAGGCCGTCGGCGAGGGCGCGCATCGTCGCCTCGCCCGTCGGGGTCGGCAGCGGCGCCTCGCCGAGGACGGCGCGCCCGAGCCGGCGCACCCGGCGGGCCCGGACCTGCCGCGCCGCGGGGTCGAAGGCGACGACGTCCTCGCTGACCCCGCGCTCGCCAACCAGCCGGTCCATCGCTTCGGCGGACAGGCGCGCCGCCGAGGCGATGCGGCCGGCCCTGGCCTGTCCCTGGAGCTCGGCGACGACGAGATAGCGCTCGCGCGACAGCCCGGCCGCCGCCTCCACCACGCCGCCGCGGCCACTGGCCAGGACGAAATGGCCATGGGCACCGCGCGCCACCGCAATGCGGTCCGGATAGGCAAGCGCCAGCAATTCGCCGGGCTCGGATGCCGGATCCGCCGCACCCGCCGGCGCGATGGCCCGGGCGTCGGCGGCGATCCGGCCGGCGAGGCTCGCCGCGGCCCTGGCGCGGGGCGAGCGGTCGCCGGCAAAGCGGCGCAGGCGCTCGCCAAGATCGATGTCCGGCCCGCCGAGGCCGCGTTCGGTCAGAAGGACCGCCAGCATCGCCGCGTCGCGCCGCGCCCCGTCGCCGGCCGCGACCACCATATGGGCGAGGCGCGGCGGTAGCGGCAGGGCGCGCATGGCCTCGCCGGTCGGCGTCAGCCGGCCGCCGGCGTCGAGCGCGCCGAGCTCGGCGAGAAGCGCTCGAGCTTCGGCGATGGCCGGGGCAGGCGGGGGATCGAGAAAGGCGAGATCGGCAGGCTCGCCGACGCCCCAGGCGGCGCAGTCGAGGACGAGGCCGGCGAGATCGGTGGCCAGGATCTCCGGCCGGTCGAAGGGCGCGAGCGCGGCCGTCTGCTCCTCGCGCCACAGCCGGATGGCCGTGCCCGGCGCGGTGCGGCCGGCCCGCCCGGCGCGCTGGTCGGCGGCGGCCTTCGAGATGCGCACCGTTTCCAGCCGGGACAGCCCGGTCGCCGGCTCGAAGACCGGCTGGCGGCGAAGGCCGGTGTCGACGATCACCGACACGCCGTCGATGGTCAGCGAGGTCTCGGCGATCGAGGTGGCGAGGACGATCTTGCGCCGCCCTGCCGGCGCCGGGCGCACGGCACGGTCCTGGGCCGCGCCTTCCATGGCGCCATAGAGCGGCGCCACGTCGACCGACTCGCCCACCAGCGGTCGCAGCCGCTCGGCGACGCGCTCGATCTCGCGCTGGCCGGGCAGGAAGACGAGCAGGCTGCCGGTCTCCTCGGAGAGTGCTGCGCGAACGGCGGCGACAGTTGCATCCTCTACCGGTTCGGTGCCCGGCCGGTCGCGATAGCGCAGCGCCACAGGGAAGGCGCGGCCGTGGCTCTCGACGACCGGCACGGGGTCTCCCCCGGCAGCGCCGAGCAGCGTCGCCACCCTGGCCCCGTCCAGCGTCGCCGACATGACGAGGATCCGCATGTCCTCGCGCAGCGCCGAGGCGACGTCGATGGCGAGCGCCAGGCCGAAATCGCCGTCCAGCGAGCGTTCGTGGAACTCGTCGAAGAGGATGGCCGAAACGCCCGACAGTTCCGGGTCGGACAGGATCATGCGGGTGAAGACGCCTTCGGTGACGACCGCGATGCGGGTCCGGCGCGACACACGGGTGTCGAGGCGCATTCGCCAGCCGACCGTCTCGCCCACCGCCTCGCCGAGGAGGTCCGCCATTCGCCGTGCCGCGGCCCTGGCGGCAAGCCGCCGCGGCTCGACGAGAATGATCTTGCCGGTGCCGAGCCATGGCTCGTTCAGGAAGGCGAGGGGCACCAGCGTCGTCTTGCCGGCGCCGGGTGGGGCGACGAGGACCGCGCGGCCGCGATTGGCCATGGCGGCAGACAACTGGCCGAGAACGTCGCGGACCGGCAGGTCGGGCAGAGCCGGGGCCGTCACGAGGCGGCTCGCGCGCCAAGATCCACGATCGGCCCGCCCGCGGCCTCGGCGTCGGCGCGGTCGTGGGTGACGAGCAAGGCCGGGATCTGGCGCTCGGCGACGAGGTCGAAAACCAGTTGCCGGACGGTCTGGCGCAGATCCGTGTCGAGGCGCGAGAAGGGCTCGTCGAGAAGCAGCGCCTCGGGATCGGCGAGCAGCGTGCGGGCCAGGGCGACGCGCGCGGCCTGGCCCCCCGACAGGGTCGCCGGGTCGCGGTCCAGATGGCCGGGCAGGCCGACCCGCTCCAGCATCGCCTCGGCGCGCGCGCGCCGAGGCGCTGCTGGAGCGGGGCGGCCGGCCCCGCCCGCTGGCCCCCGCCCCCGCGACCCAGGCGGGGGGGCCCCGCCCCCCCCGCGCCTGGGGGCGCGCGCCCCGACGATGGCGGCCCTTCAGCCCGGGCGGCAGGCCAAAGAGCAGGTTGCCGCCCACCGACATGTGCGGATAGAGCAGCGCGTCCTGGAAGAGGAGCCCCACCCGGCGCCGTTCCGGCGGCAGGCCGGTCAGGTCGCGGCCATTCAGCAGCGCCCGTCCGTCGGCGGTAAAGGCGGGATCGAGAAAGCCGGCGATCAGCGCGAACAGCGTCGACTTGCCGGAGCCGGACGGACCCATGACGCTCAGGGTCTGGCCCGGCGGCACCAACCGGTCGATGGCCAGGAGCCGGCGGGTCCCGAGCCGGATCTCGACCGCGTCGAGGCGCAATCCGTCATCTGTGGTCATGGCGCCCTCATGCCGCGCCGGCCGCGCGCAAGCAAGACCGGCGCGAGGCTGGCAGCCGCGAAGGCGAGAAAGGGCAGCGCGGTCTGGAGCAATGCATAGGCGCCGATGACCCGGCGGTTGCCGCCGGCGGCGAGTGCCACGGCCTCGGTGGTGATCGTCGGCAAGCGGCCCGCGCCGATCAGCACCGTCGGCAGGTACAGGCCGATCGACACCGCAAAGCCGATGGCGAGCGCGGTGAGGATCGGGGCGGTCAGCATCGGCAGCCGGACGCGCAGGAACGTCGCCCAGCCCGAGCGGCCGAGGCCCGCCGCGACCCGCTCATAGCGTGGATCGAGCGCAAACCAGGGATCGGCCAACGCCAGCGCCGCATAGGGCGCCACGAAGATCAGATGCACGGCGACCAGCAGCGGCAGGGAGGGCGTCAGGCCGGCGACGAGGGTCAGCACCTGCAGCCCGAAGACGAAGGCAATCTGCGGGACGATCAGCGGCAGGTAGATGAGCCCGGCGATTGCCGACGGCAGGCGGACCTCGCCGGCGCGCGCGGCGAGGAACCGCCGTCGCCGGGCTTCCAGGAGGATGACGACGAGGCCGAGCGCGATCGTCGCCGCGGCCAGGGCGACGACGAAGCTCGTCCAGAGCGGGCCGCCGGCGGAATCGAGGGTGCGCTGCCAGCTCTGCAGGTTGAGGGTCGGCGGCAGAAGGTCGGGAAAGCCCCAAAAGCCGGCGACCGACCACAGGAGGAGGAGCATCAGCCCCAGGAAAACCGCCAGGCCAGCCAGCGGCACCGGCAGGGCGGCGAAGGCTCGCCATGCCGCGTCCGAGACATGGCGTCGGCCCTTCCCGGCTTCCCGGCGCACCAGATAGCCCCCGGCTCGCTCCACACCCAGCCAGGCGAGGATGACGGCGAGCGTGACCACCAGCTGTACCAGCGCCCCCGCCGAGGCCTGGAAGCGCATGGCAAGGTCGGGATCGTTCATCCAGCCGATCAGCCGGACGGCCAGGGGGGCGGGCGTCGAGGGCCCGAGGATCAGCGCGACGTCGACGACGGCCGAGGCGAAGGCGGCCACGGCGATGACCGGCAGGCGGATCTGGCGATAGACCGACGGCCAGACGGTGAGGAGAAAGCCGGCCATCCGCCCGTATCCCAGCGAACGGGCCAGCATCTGCCGCCGCTCGGGATCGGCCTGGGGCAGCGCGGCGAGGGCCACCAGCATCAGGAACGGCATTTCCTTGGCGACGAGGGCCGCCATCATCGCCAGTGCGTACGGATCGCCAATGATCAGGAGGTCCGGGGGTCGCTCGAAGCCGAGCGGGATGGCGGCAAGGCGGAAGAGGAGGCCCGACGGGGCGATCAGGAAGAGGATTCCGAAGGCTGCCGCGGCATGGGGCACGGCCAGAAGCGGGGCGAGCGCCTGGCGCATTACCCGCATCGTGCGGCTGTGCGAAAACGCCGCCAGGAACAGCGCCACGCCGGCGAGCGAGACCGCCGTCGTCAGGAGCCCGGCCGCGAAGCTGAGGCCCATGGAGACGCCGATGCCGGGCGCCGCAAGAACGTCGCGCAGCGGCTGCAGCGAAAACCCGTCGCCGCCGAGCGCCGGCAGATAGCCGAAGGCCGGCAGAACCACCCCGGCCAGTCCAACGGCGACGGGCGCGGCGAGGAGCAGCGCCAGGAGGACGGGCACCGCGCCGAGTACGGACGCCTTGCGAGGGCCGGCCGGGCCGCTCATGGCGTCACCGGTCCGGTGCCGATGCATGCGCGATGCCGAACGGCCGGCAGGGATGGCGGCGCCTGCATCAGCCGCCGTAGCGGCGCTTCCACTCGTCCTCGATGCGGGTCATCCAGGAGGCGTGGGGTTCCGGCAGGACCGGACCGAGCTCGGACGGCGGCAGGGTGGCGACGCCCCGGTCGATGGCGGCGAAGGCCCGGCGGTCGGCCGGCTCCAGCCGGTCCATGGCCAGCACCGTCGGGTCGCCCCAATGGACGGGGTCTTCCTTGCGCAATTGCGCCTCGGGCGAGATCAGGAAGTTTGCGACCACCATCGCGCCGGCCTTGGCCGAGGAATTGTAGGGAATGGCGACGAAGTGGGTGTTGCCGAGCGTGCCGCCGGGAAAGGTGAAGGAGCGCACCGTGTCGGGCAACTCGCCGGCGGCAATGCCCGCCGACGCCTCGGAAGGGTTGAAGGCGAAGATGATGCCGAGTTCGCCGTCGCCGAGAAGCTGCTTCATGGCGGGGTAGTTCTGCGGATAGTCGCGGCCCTCGCGCCAGAGCACCGGGCGGATCGCGTCCAGCCACGCCCACAGGGGCGCTGTCGTCGCCGCGAACGTCGCGTCGGTTGCCGGCTCCTGGAGAACGGCGGCATCGGGTGCCTGCTCGATCAGCACCTGCTTGAGGAAGCTCGAACCGATGAAGTCCGGCGGAGCCGGGTAGGAGAACTGGCCGGGATGGGCCCTGGCCCATGCCAGGAGGGCGTCGGTGTCCTTCGGCATGTCGGCGACATCGCCGCTGCGGGCCGTATCGGAGAAGAACACCATCTTGGCGCCACCCCAGGGCGATTCCTGGCCCAGGGTCGGCACGGTGAAGTCGGTCGTCACGCTGGGATTGCCGGTGTCGACATAGCGCCAGTTCGGCAGCGCGGTCGCAAAGCCGTCGGCGAGAAGGCCCTGCTCCTGCATGGAGACGAAGTTTTCGCCATTGATCCAGATGAGATCGACCGAGCCGCCTTTGTCCTTGCCGGCGGCCTTTTCCGCCACCACCGCGGCGACCGCATTGGCCGTGTCGTCCAGCTTGACGTGTTGGAGGGTGACGCCGAACCGCTCTTCCACCGACTCACCGACCCAGCCGATATAGTCGTTGATGTTCTGGGAGCCGCCCCATGCGTGGAAATAGACGGTCTGTCCCTCGGCCGCCTGCAGGACGGCAGGCCAGTCGGACGGGTCGGGTTCGGCCGCCCGCACGGGCGCTGCGACGAGCAGTGCCGTCGCCAGAACGGCGACACACCGTATCGCGGCCAGGCGGGGATTCTTGCGGACTGGCATCATCAATTGTTCGTCTCCGCCACTGGGATCGCTTATGTGCATCGGCGAACGTGCTAGAAGCAACCGCACGCCGCGTGCCACCGGACGAGTTGATCGGTTCGTGATCGCCGGACGCGCGGATCCGAGTTCGAAAGGGCCTGTATCAATGGCGGACACCGCGCATGACAGTCGCAAGACGCTGGTTCTGACCGGCGCGTCCCGCGGCATCGGTCACGCGACCGTAAAGCGTTTCTCGCGCGAGGGATGGCGGGTGATCACCTGCTCGCGCCAGGATTTCTCCGACGATTGCCCCTGGCCTGCGGGACCGGAGGATCACATCCGCGTCGATCTATCGGACCAGGAAGACGTCGGCTTCGCCGTGTCGGAGATCCGGCGCCGGCTCGAGGCCAACGGTTCGGAACTGCATGCGCTCGTCAACAACGCGGCGATCTCGCCGAAGGGCGACGGCGGCTCGCGGATGGATTCGATCCGCACGCCCATGCATGCCTGGCGCGACGTCTTCCAGGTGAATTTCTTCGCCCCGATCATGCTCGCCCGCGGCCTGTTCAAGGAATTGTCCAAGGCGCGCGGCTCTATCGTCAACATCACCTCGATCGCCGGCGGCCGGGTCCACCCCTTCGCCGGTACGGCCTATGCCACGTCGAAGGCGGCGCTGAACTCGCTGACCCGCGAGATGGCCCATGATTTCGGCCCGGCCGGTATCCGTGTCAACGCGATCGCGCCGGGCGAGATCGAGACGGCGATCCTGTCGCCGGGCACCGAGAAGATGATCGACGACATCCCCCTGCGCCGCCTCGGCCAGACCGCAGAAGTCGCCGACGTGATCTACTTCCTGTGTTCGGGCCAGGCCTCCTACGTCACCGGCTCCGAACTCCACATCAATGGCGGCCAGCACGTCTGAGGACCGCACGACGGCTCAGTCCTTCGCGACGGTGTCGAGGGCCTTGTCGAAATCGGCCTTGAGCAGTGCGGCGAGCAGCGCCGGGAAGCGCTGTTTCGGGACGAGGCGGGCGAGCGTTTCCGCATCCGCGCCGAGGCAGAGCCTGTCGGCGGCCCGCAGCGAGCGCTTGTCGGCAAAGGGGTAGATCTCGTCCCAGGCGATCTGCTCCTCGCGAAAGAAGATGTCGACGCCGACATCGCCGATGCCCTTGAACGCCTTGAGACGCCTGCGTTCCTCGGCGGGGTCCCTGCCGGCCGCATCCCGCAGCTTGCGCAGGTCGCCGTCATATTCGGCGAGGCAATGATCGGCCATGTCCTTCAGGAACCGCGAGGTCTTTTCGTCGAAGCGCGCATAGCCGTTCCGGTTGAGGATGACCACGCGCGCCTTCCACGTCGCATCGGCCATGTGCCGGGCGGTGGTCAGCCCGGCATCCTTCAACGCCTTCGCCGCCCGCAGGGCCTGATCGGCCGAGATGCGCGCGGACGACAGATTGGCCGCCACCAGCCAGAGGAACAGCCCCATCGGCTTGTCCTGGCGAAGGTCGATGCCGAGATCGTCGGCAAAGCTCGTCCCGCCGCTGCGCGCCAGAAGCCGTTCGACCAGGACGTTCGGGGACGCCGCCATCTCAGGTCGGGCGGGTCGGGACATTGTTGCGCGCGTCGAGCGCCGAGAACAGCAGCGCCATCCCCGAGGTGATCAGCGAGATGCCGAGGAACAGGCCGACGGCCCAGACCGCCGTGCCCGGCAGGCCGAGGATCAGGAAGATCGCCAGCGCGACATCGACGATGCCGGAGACGACGAGCAGCCAGAACCGGCCGGTCGACTGCTGAAAGGCGCGGGCGATGGAGAAATTGAACAGGCCCGACAGCAGGAAATACAGCCCCAGCATCCATGTCAGGGTGATCGAGCCCGCAGCCGGGTCGTAGATGATGACGATGCCGAGAACGAAGGCGAGTACCGCCAGCAGCACGCTCGACCAGAAGCCCGGCGCCCCGGTAGCGCGGAACGCGCCGATCGTGCCGACAACGCCGGCGAAGATCATCAGCCAGCCGAAGAGCAGCGTGGTCGCGAGCGTCGCCGCGAAGGGCGCGAGGATCGCCAAGATGCCGACCGTGACCATCAGGCCGCCCTGGAAAGCGTAGGGTTTCCAGTGGTCGTGGAGGTGGCGCTGGACCGTCCGCTGCAGCTCTTCGGGGCGGATCTGCTGGGAGTTGTTCGGCTCGATCGTCATGTCGCGTTCCTGGTTCTTCACCGTTTCGGGCGGAATTCGCGAGGCCGCGTGGAGTTCCGCTTGTCCGCGTGCGTTCGGGCAGCGCGGCGTCAGCCGCGACGGCTGAGGCTGCGCGAGGTGTCGAGAAGCTTGTCGATCAGGGATTCCAGCGACGTGCGGGCGGCATCGTCGGACAGGCGGCCATTTTCGTCGAAGCCGTTGGCCGCATCGGCCACGCTGCATTGCTGGGTGATCACTTCGGCGCCCAGCGCCCGCATCACGATGCGCAGCGCCTCCAGCCCGCGCGTGCCGCCGAACCGGCCGGTGGAGGCCGAGGCGAGGCCGACGACCAGGCCCTTGAAGGGCTGCACGGGGCGGCCCTGCACCTTGCGCACGCGGCTTGCCCAGTCGATGGCGTTCTTCAGCACCGCAGGCATCGAGTGATTGTATTCGGGGCTGACCAGCAGCAGCCCGTCCTGCACGGCGATGCGATGGGCCAGAAGCACGGCATTCTCGGGAATGCCGACCTCCTGCTCGTGGTCGCCGTCATAAAGCGGCAGCGGATAATCCGCGAGGTCGAGCCGGGTCACCACAGCGTCGGACAGCGCCAGCATCCGGGTCGCCTCGGCCGCCAGCTTGCGGTTGTGGGAGGCCAGCCGCAGCGAGCCGGGCAGGACGAGGATGTTGGCGCTCACGACGACGCGGCCGTATTCGGCGCCGCTACGGTGTCCTGGGAATAGATCCAGACCCGTGCCGGCGGAATGTTGTTCCAGACCCGCGGCGAGGAGGAGACGGTAAAGACGCCCGGGACCGGCCGCACGGGCGGCGTCACCATGTAGGAGAGCTCAGTCAGGTTCCCGCCGGGCATGAGGCGCGAGAAATAGTCGGTGAACAGCGCCTGGCGCTTTTCCTGGGAAAAACTGACGATCGGGATCGCCATCAGGATCGCGGCGAATTTTTCGTTCCGGCGGTCGCCGAGCGTCTTGTCCAGCTCGAAGCCGTCGCCATTGATGACGTTGACGCCGGGAAAGCGGCGCTGCAGCTGCCGGGAGAAATCGGCGTCATATTCGATGGAGGTGATGCGCTCGGGCGCGACGCCGTGTTCGAGCAGCGTGCGGGTGACCACTCCGAGGCCGGGGCCCAGTTCCAGGATCGGTCCGTCGAGATCGATCGTGGCGTGCCGGACCATCATGTTGCAATAGGCGCGGCTGGAGGGTGCGACGGCGCCCATCTTGACGGGGTGGCGGACCCAATTGGCGAAGAAGCGCGCCCAGTCCCCCTCGTAGCGTTCACCTGCCTCTTTGGTCTGCCCTTGTGCGCCGTTGCCCGCCATCTGCCTTCCTCTCGTGTCGTGCTGCCGCCGTCAGGCGGATCGATATACCAACACGCGGGCCGGCGGCAGGTTGCGCTTGATCCACGGACTGGTGAGCAGTTCGGCGCCGATCCGCTCGGGTTTGACCGGCATGGTCAGGGCGTAGGAGAACTGGATGAAGGGTGCGCCACGCGCCATCCGGGCCAGCGAGCCGCCGATGACGCGCTCGCGCTTCGCGTCAGGCTTGGTGAACAGCGGCAGGCTAGAAACGACCGCCTCGAGGCATTTGCCCTCCATGGCGCGGGTGACTGCGGCGTTGGGTTCGTAGGCATCGCCCTGGATGACCAGCGCTGCGGGAAAGCGGGCGCGCAGGAGCACGCAGAATTCCGGCGCGTATTCGACGAGGACCAGCGCCGCTTCTGGCACGCCCCGTTCGATCAGGCTCTGGGTGACGACGCCGGTGCCCGGGCCCAGTTCCAGCACGCGGGAATTGGTGTCGAAATCGGCCGGATCGGGAACGTAGGCGGCCATGGCCCGGCCGAGTGTGCGCGACGAGGGCGAGACTGCGCCCATCACCAGGGGCCGTTGCAGCCAGCCCCGAAAGAAACGCGCCTCGTCGCTGACCTTCTTGCGCTTGCGCAACGGGGTGATCTGGCGCGGCTCCGGGGTTCCCAACTCTCGTGTCCTCCAGTCCGGCCAGACGGCCCTGGTCAGGCATGTCTTGATGCCTTGATCGTGTAACGGCTTTACGACGCAGCCGTCGATACGACCTGCGTCCCACTCAACATGTCGCAGATCAATGTTCGCTCAACCCTTCGAAGAATTCCTTCATCCGCGAGAAGAAGCCGGTCGACTGGGGAGAATTGTCGGACGAGGAGATTTCCTCGAATTCCTCCAGGAGTTCGCGCTGACGGCGCGACAGATTCTGCGGCGTCTCGACGGTGACCTGGATGAACAGGTCGCCGACTTGCGGCGAGCGCAGCACCGGCATGCCCTTGCCCCTGACCCGGAACTGCTTGCCTGTCTGGGTGCCCTCGGGGACCTTCACGCGCGTCGTGTTGCCGTCCAGCGTCGAGACATCAAAATGCCCGCCGAGCGCGGCCGTGATCATCGAGAGCGGCACCTGGCAATACAGGTCGGCGCCGTCGCGCTGCATGAACTCATGGGGCTTGACCGAGAGGAAAATATAGAGGTCGCCGGCCGGTCCGCCACGCAGTCCGGCCTCACCCTCGCCGGCGAGACGGATGCGGGTGCCATCCTCGATGCCGGCGGGAATGTTGACCGAGAGATTGCGCTCTTCCGGCAGGCGGCCGTCGCCGCCGCACTTGCCGCAGGGGTCGGCGATGACCTGGCCGCGGCCCTGGCAGTTCGGGCAGGTGCGTTCGATGGAGAAGAAGCCCTGGGCAGCGCGAACCCGGCCGACGCCCGCGCAGGTGGGACAGGTCTTCGGGTTGGTGCCGGGCCTTGCGCCGGTGCCAGTGCACTCGTCGCATTGGATCGTCGTGGGCACGCCGATCTCGGCGGTCTTGCCCTCGAAGGCCTCCTCGAGACTGATTTCCATGTTGTAGCGCAGATCCGAGCCACGCTCGCGTCCGCTGCCGGGCTGGCGGCCGCCGCTGCGGGCCCGTCCGCCCATCATCTCGCCGAAGATGTCGTCGAAGATGTCGGCCATGGAAGAGGAGAAGTCGCCGCGGAATCCGCCACCGCCGCCACCATTCTGGAAGGCTGCATGGCCAAAGCGGTCGTAGGCCGCTCGCTTCTGCCCGTCCTTGAGGACCTCGTAGGCTTCCCCGAGTTCCTTGAACTTCACCTCGGCTTCCGAATTGCCGGGATTGCGATCGGGGTGATACTGCATCGCGAGCTTGCGAAACGCGGTCTTCAGTCCCTTTTCGTCGACATCGCGGGACACGCCGAGCATCTCGTAGTAATCGGCCTTCATTCACGCTTCCATGGGTTCTGGGCAGACGATCTCGGCGGCAGCAGGGGCCTTGGCCCGCCGCGCCGCGACAACTCGCCTTCGATGTAGGAACGGCAGGAGCGCGATACCATAGCGTGAGGCCGAAAGGAACTCTGCCTTGCCTACGGGTCAGGCCGAGGCCATGCGGGCCGGGCTGCCCTCCGGCGGGCGGGGACCGGCGATCCAGCCGCCGAAGCGTCTCTCGACGAAGCGGTCGGACAGCATGGCCACCACCACCGTAGCGATCATCGGAACGATCCAGAACACGTAGAAATCGACGATCCCGGCCGGCTCCAGGATGCGCTGCCAGATCACCGTCAGGAAGAAGAATTCCATCACCGGATGCAGCAGATAGATGCTGAAGGAGACCCGCGTCACCGGCATCAGCGGCGCCAGCGCCGCGGTGGAATCCGGCCTGGCGGTCTCGGCCAACGCGGTCGCGGTCAGGGCGGCGGCCAGAAGCATCAGCGTCGGGTAGGGTGGCGCTTCCAGGATCATGGCGGCGGCAGCGGCCATGCCGAGGATGATGCCCGGCCAGTGACTCTCGATGGTAATCATGCGTCGCGCGACGACCACGGCGATGATCGCGCCCATGATGAAGTCGGCGAAGGCCCGGTAGGCGCCCAGCGTGTCCGCGTCGGTCCAGTGGCCCGAGGGGAAGACGCCGCGCGTGGAAGCGTATTCCAGGCCACCCAGCCAGACGGCCAGCAGGGCGAACAGGCCGAGCAGACCCTTCCAGCGAAAGGCCAGGACGATGAGCGGAAACAGCGCATATGCGAAGAACTCCGCGCTGACCGACCAGGACGGATAGTTGAGCGCGAGTTCTTCCGTGAAGCCCAGGGCATGGAGGGCCAGGAGATGGAACGGCAGCGCCGCGACGTCGCGAGCCCAGGGATGGTTGGCAGATCCCCAGAAATAGGCCAGCACCGCAACGCCGACGAAGAACATCGTGGTGAGGAAATGCAGCGGGTAGAGGCGCGCGATCCGCCGCCGCATGAAATTGGCGTAGTCGCCGGTCGTGTGGATACGCGTCGCGTAGCGGCTGGCGATAAGAAAGCCGGAAATCATGAAGAACATGTCGAGCAGCGGCAGCAGCCGGCGCAGGAACTGCGTACCGGTTTCCACGCCATAGGGTGCATAGAAGAGGAAATGATAGGCCATGACCAGAATTGCCGCAGTCAGTCGCCAGCAGTCGAAGACGCGGAAGTGCATGGCTGCTCCAGTGGCGGACCGATCCGGACCCTGCGCGGGTCGCGGAGACGGTGGGCGGCGTTCCTGTTCCCTGTCCGATTGGCGCGCAAGAGACCGCAATCTGCAAGCGAAGGATGAATTAACGATGAATCGTCGCGTCGTCTGGATGCGTCCAGACCGCCGCACGCGCCCGTAAGGCCGCAGGTTTCGAGCGCTGGAACGACAAAAGCCCCGGCGCGCAGGCCGGGGCTTTTGTCTGTGTCTCTGTGGGTCGGGAGCACGGCGGGCCATGCCGCCGCGCTGTCTTCCCCGACGATCAGGCCGACTTCTTGCGGTCCTCGTCCTCGTTGACTTCCTCGAAGTCGGCATCGACGACGTCGTCCTTGGCCGTGTCGGAGGCATCGGCACCGGCCTCGCCCTCGGGCTGTTCGGCCTGGGCCGCCTCGTACATTGCCTGACCGAGCTTCATGGAGACCTCGGCGAGCCGGTCGCTCTTGGCCTTGATCGTCTCGGCCTCGGCCTCCGGATTCTCCAGCTCTGTCTTCAGGTCGTCGATCGCCGTGCGGATCGCGCCGCGATCATCCTCGGAGACCTTGTCGCCGTAATCCTGGAGCGACTTCTCGGCGGAGTGAACGAGGCTCTCTGCCTGGTTCTTCGCCTCGACGGCCGCGCGACGCTTCTTGTCGGTGTCGGCATTGGCCTCGGCGTCCTTGACCATCTGCTCGATGTCCGCGTCGGACAGGCCACCGGAGGCCTGGATGGTGATCCGCTGCTCCTTGTTGGTTCCCTTGTCCTTGGCCGAGACGTTGACGATGCCGTTGGCGTCGATGTCGAAGGTGACCTCGATTTGCGGCACGCCGCGAGGTGCCGGCGGGATGCCCTCGAGATTGAAGCGGCCGAGGCTCTTGTTGTCCTGGGCCATTTCGCGCTCGCCCTGGAAGACCTGAATGGTCACGGCGTTCTGGCTGTCCTCGGCGGTGGAGAACACCTGGCTCTTCTTGGTCGGGATCGTGGTGTTGCGATCGATCAGCCGGGTGAACACGCCGCCCAGCGTCTCGATGCCGAGCGACAGGGGCGTCACGTCGAGCAAAAGCACGTCCTTGACGTCGCCCTGCAGCACGCCGGCCTGGATGGCGGCGCCCATGGCGACGACCTCGTCCGGGTTGACGCCCTTGTGCGGCTCCTTGCCGAACAGGTTCTTCACCGCTTCCTGGACCTTCGGCATCCGGGTCATGCCGCCGACCAGGACCACCTCGTCGATGTCCGACG
Source organism: Aurantimonas sp. A2-1-M11 (assembly GCF_036549475.1). Lineage (NCBI taxonomy): Bacteria > Pseudomonadati > Pseudomonadota > Alphaproteobacteria > Hyphomicrobiales > Aurantimonadaceae > Aurantimonas > Aurantimonas sp. A2-1-M11. Next base: position 26,164 of record NZ_JAZHLI010000004.1, read on the forward strand.
CCGTCAGACCGGCATCCTTGAGCGCCGCCTTGCACGGATCCATCGTGCGCTGCACGAGGTCGTCGACGAGGCTCTCGAACTTGGAGCGGGTCAGCTTCATGGTCAGGTGCTTGGGACCCGACGCATCGGCGGTGATGAACGGCAGGTTGATCTCGGTCTGCGAGGACGAGGAGAGCTCGATCTTGGCCTTCTCGGCGGCCTCCTTGAGCCGCTGCAGCGCGAGCTTGTCGTTCTTCAGGTCGATGCCCTGGTCCTTCTTGAACTCCGCCGCGAAGTAGTCGACCAGACGCATGTCGAAGTCTTCGCCGCCGAGGAAGGTGTCGCCATTGGTGGACTTCACCTCGAAGACGCCGTCACCGATCTCCAGGACCGACACGTCGAAGGTGCCGCCGCCCAGATCGTAGACCGCGATCGTCTTGCCGTCGCTCTTGTCGAGGCCGTAGGCCAGCGCCGCAGCGGTCGGCTCGTTGATGATGCGCAGGACGTCGAGCCCGGCGATCTTGCCGGCGTCCTTGGTCGCCTGGCGCTGGGCGTCGTTGAAGTAGGCCGGCACGGTGATAACCGCCTTCTCGACCTTCTCGCCGAGATAGGCCTCGGCGGTTTCCTTCATCTTCTGGAGGATCATCGCGGAGATCTGCGAGGGCGAATATTTCTCGCCGTCGGCCTCGACCCAGGCGTCGCCATTCTCGGCATTGACGATCTTGTAGGGGACCATGCCCTTGTCTTTTTGCGTCGTCGGATCCTTGAAGGTCCGGCCGATCAGGCGCTTGATCGCAAAAAGCGTATTCTCGGGGTTGGTGACCGCCTGGCGCTTGGCCGGCTGTCCGACGAGGCGCTCGCCGTCGTCGGTGAAGGCCACCATCGAAGGCGTGGTGCGCGCGCCCTCGGCATTCTCGATCACCTTGGCGCTCTTGCCGTCCATGACCGCGATACAGGAATTGGTCGTGCCAAGGTCGATTCCGATTACCTTCGCCATGCATAGTCTCCTTGTTTAGCGAGCCGCCCGGGACCCTCGAGGAGGCGTTCCGGATTGGGCAGCCCCTGGATATTCTGGAATGAACCGCAGGGCCGAAACGACTGCGTCGCCGGCTTCGGCGGGGCTGGCGGGTATATATGAAGTGCCTTTTGGGGGTGCAAGACGGCCGGTCGCGCTTTCGTGAGTGCGGCACCCGCCAGCCGGTGCGCCGGCACGAATCCCAAGATGGTTGGAACCGCAACGGACGACCGCGACTTACCCCTTCCAAACGTCCCGGCGTGCGGATCGTCCGCCCGGCCGGGCTCTTAGGAGACAAGCCATGAACAGCATCATCTATCTCGTCGGCCTGGTCGTCGTCGTCGCCATTGTTCTGTCGCTGCTCGGCGTCCTCTAGTCAGGCCGCGAGCGACCGGCACGCCGCAGCCTCGCGGCCTGCCGGACACCTCTGATAAGCGGAACATTGTTGAAAAGTCTGGCCGGCGAAGATGTTCGCCGGCTGTCAGCCGCCGAAGATGCTGCGGAACAGCGACCGGTCGCTGGAGCGGCCACCGCTGGCCGGTCCCTCGACGGTCACCCCCGGTGGCGGCGCGCTGTCATAGACCCTGCCGCCGCCTTCCGCCGGCAGGCCCTGGGGCGGGATCGGCGCCTCGCCGGTCTGCCTGTAATAGGGATCGGCAGAGTCCCCCTCGTAGAAGCCCCCATCCGAATAGCCGCTGTCTGCCGTCAGCGGGGCCTGCGCGTCGCCGATCCGGTAGTCGCCCGGAAGCGGGACCGGGTCGAGCCCCTCATGTGCTGCGGACATGAAATCGTGCCAGGCCTCGGCCGGGAGCGAACCGCCGGTGACCTTGCGCATCTTGGCGCCATTGTCGTTGCCCAGCCAGACGCCGGTGGTCAGATTGGCCGTGTAGCCGACGAACCAGGCATCCTTGAAGTCCTGGGTGGTGCCGGTCTTGCCGGCGGCCTGCCAGCCGTCGATAGCCGCCCGGCGGCCGGTGCCGGCCGACACGACCTGCGACAGCATGGCATTCATCATTCCCACGACGTCTGGTCCGACGACGACCGGCGGCACTTCAGCGCCACGCTCCCAGACCACCTTGCCCTGTTCGGTGACGACGCGATTGACCAGATGCGGCGTCGCCCGGTAGCCGCCATTGGCCAGCGCGGCGAAGGCGCCGGTTAGCTCGACCAGCGTGACTTCCGAGGTGCCGAGGGCGATCGAGGCGTTGTCGATGAGATCGGACTTGATGCCCATGCGATGCGCCATCTCGATCACCGCGTCGGCGCCGGTGTTGTCGACCAGGCGTGCGGCGACCGTGTTCAGCGACTGGCGCAGGGCGTCGGCGACCGTGACCGGGCCGCGATACTTGTTGTCGTAGTTCTGGGGCGACCAGTTGCCGATCCGCACGGGCGCATCGTCGATGATCGATTCCGGCCGCCAGCCCTTTTCCAGCGCGGTGGCGTAGACGAAGGGCTTGAAGGTCGAGCCCGGCTGGCGCTTGGCGTCGACGGCCCGGTTGAACTGGCTCTGGGCGTAGTCGCGGCCGCCGACCAGCGCCCGGATCGCCCCAGTACCGTCGATCGAGACGAGCGCGCCCTGGCTGACATTCTGCGAGGCACCGTCGATGGTCTGGCGCACCACCTCTTCGGCCGTCTTCTCCAGGCCGAGATCGATGGTCGTCTCCACGATGACGTCCTGGTCGATGTCGCCGACCAGCTGCTTGATGTCGCGCATCACCAGGTCGGCGGCATAGTGCTCGCCGCCGGTCCAGTAGCTCTTGGCGTTGGTGGGCTTCTGCGCCTTGGCGTTGGCAAACTCGTCCTCGCTGATGAAGCCCTCGTCGCGCATCGCCGCCAGCACGACTTCCGCGCGGGCCTTGGCAGCGGCCGGATCGTTGGCGGGAGACAGGCGGGAGGGGGCCTTCAGGAGGCCGGCCAGCAGCGCCGCCTCGCCCAGATTCACCTCTTCGGCCGGCTTGTCGAAATACCGCCGCGACGCCGCTTCCACGCCGGTCGCGCCCGAGCCGAAATAGACCCGGTTGAGATACATCTCGAGGATCTGGTCCTTGGTGAACTTGTGCTCCAGCCAGAGCGCCAGGATCGCCTCCTGGACCTTGCGGCGGATCGTCTGGTCGGGATTGAGGAAGACGTTCTTCGCCAGCTGCTGGGTCAGGGTCGAGCCGCCCTGCACGGTCTCGCCCGCCGCCATGTTCTCCATGAAGGCGCGGGCGACGCCGACCGGGTCCACGCCCCAATGGTCGTAGAAGCGCCGGTCCTCGATGGCCATCACCGCCTGCGGGATATAGGGGCTCATCTCGTTCAGCCCGACCTCCTTGCCGCCGGTGAGGCCGCGATTGGCCATCAGTTCGCCCGACACCGAGACGATCTTGACGTTGGGCGGCCGGTCAGGGATCGCCCAGGCTTCCTGCGGCAGCTGCACGGCGACATAGCCGACGACAGCGGCGACTACGAGGCTGCCGAACACGCCGAGCACAAGGAACAGCCGCACCAGATGGCCGAGAAAGCTGCGCCGGCGACCGCCGCCGCCGCTGCCCGAACCACCTGCGCCGCGCGCCTTGCCGCGGCGGCTGGTGGCCGCGGGCTTGGCCTGCTTGCGGTCGTTGGCGGGCTTCTTGGCGGTCTTGCGGCGCGGACCGGTCGCGGCATTGGGGACGGCACGATCGTCGGCGCTGATGCGGAAATCGTCGTCGCCGAGTTCGGAACCGCCGAAGCTGGGTTCGATGCGCTCGTGCCGTCGTGCCGCCATTCGGACGTCTTCCCCTCGCGAATCGGCGCTGTGACGGCCGGTCCAGTTCGTCGTACGAAAGCCGCGTCAGGCAGCTCTCATTCCCATGCCACGCGGCGACCGCCGGCCGGGACAAAGCTGCGCCCCAGCGAGCGTCGCGAGACCGGGACGCCGGTCTGCACCGAACCCGTCCCGCCTGCGAGTCGACACGACCCCCAAGCCTTGTCACATGCATTTCTGCAGACCCGCGTGCAGCCTAAATGCGGCGAATTAACGGGACGTTAAGCAATACGACAGCGGTCCGGGGCGGCAAAGGCGCCGCGCCGGCGGCGACCGGCGGCATTGAACGCGAAATGCCCGGTCGCGGGCGACCGGGCTTCGGAAGTGAGCCGCTGGGGCGCAGGGCGTCCCGGCGCGGCCTACCAGAGGTCGAGCGAGAAGCGCTTGGAAATGCCGAGACCGAAGAAATACTGGTTCTCGTCGCCGGCCTTCACGATCGGCGAATCCTTGGCGTCGCCGACCAGCCGGTCATACTTGGCGTCGGCATTGATGAACCAGTCGGTGAAGATCTCGTAGCGCGCCGTAGCGGCGACGCCGACGCTCTTGAAGCCGCCATCGGGATCATAGGCGCCGAGGTCGAAGCCCGACGCGGCCGATTCCCGGGCGCTAACGCCGAAATAGGAATCCATGTAGTCGCTGGAGGCGAAGCTGGCAGTCGGGCCGGCCTTGAGCACTAGGCGTTCGGTCGGACGGGCGATCAGATTGGCGCCGACGTCGCCGACGAAACCGTCTGCGCCGCCGAAGGCATAGCGCACGGCGCCGTAGACTTCGGCGTGCTGCCACTCGTAGCCAGCCTTGATGCCGAGCTCGTAGGTGGCGTCGAGGTCGTCGAGACCATCCAGCTCGGGATAGTCGCTGGTATCGCGGTCGCCGATGTAATCGAAGGAGGGTCCGATCGACAGGCCGAGGCCGTCCTTGCCGCCGAAGGAGCCGATGCCCGGCAGGTTCAGATATTCCACGCTGATGATCGGCGACGGATTGATCTGGTACTCGTCGGAGCCGAGGTATTCCGGCGAGACGACGCCCGAGACGCCCAGCTCGAAGACGAAGTCCGCATCGCCGTAATCGTTGGCGGCGGGCGCGAGCGGCGCCGGTGCGGGATCATAGGGGGCGTAGACGGCGTCGGCCGCCGCCGCGCTCAGCGAGGTCGCGAGCAGCAGGGCAAGGGCCGAGGCGGCGGTACGGATACGCATGTCTGATACTCCAGCCTGTCACGCCATTCTTCGATCCGCCGGACCGCGAGGCGTTTGTTGCTGTCGTTCATACGGGAAAATCGCGATCCATCAATCGACGGAATCGTGCGCCGGGCGCTTTGCCCCGGCGCCGTTGCGCCGCGGGCACAGTGACGGCCGCGTACAGGCCGCGCCCCGTCTGCGCCGGGGTCGCAGGCGCCTTGCGGCGCCTGCAGTTCGCCTCAGACTCAGGCCTCGGCGCCCAGCGCAGCCAGGACCCGGGCCCAGGAGCGCTGGCCCTTGTGGAAGGAACTCATCTCGTACTTCTCGTTCGGCGAATGGATGCGGTCGTCGCCGAGGCCGAAGCCGATCAGCAGCGATTCCATGCCGAGCCGCGCCTTGAACTCGCCGACCACCGGGATCGAGCCGCCCATGCCGATCATCACGGCGGGCTTCGGCCACTCGTCCGAGAGCGCGGCGCGAGCCTTGCCGAGCCAGGGTGAATCGAACGGCAGCTGGATGGCCGGCGAGCCGCCATGGGGGTGGTATTCGGCGGAACAGTCGGCCGGCAGCCGCGCCTCGACGAAGGCCCGGAAGGCGGCGCGGATCTTGGCGGGATCCTGCCCGGCGACCAGCCGGAACGAGACTTTCACGCTCGCCTGCGAGGCGATGACGGTCTTGAAGCCCTTGCCGGTATAGCCGCCGGAAATGCCGTTGAACTCGGCTGTCGGGCGTGCCCAGACCTGCTCCAGCACCGAGCGGCCTGCTTCGCCGGCCGGCACCGACAGGCCGACCGAACCGAGGAATTCCTCGGCCGAGAAGTCGAGGCCGTCCCAGATCGCGCGGACCTCGTCGGGGATGTCCTGGACGCCGTCGTAGAAGCCGGGAATGGTGACCCGGCCGTCGGCGTCGTGGATGTCGGCGAGGATGCGGGCGAGGACGCGGATCGGGTTCTGCGCGGCGCCGCCGAAATAGCCCGAATGCAGGTCCTGGTTGGCGGCTGTCACGACGATCTCCTCGCCGACGAGCCCGCGCAGGCCGGTCGAGATGGCGGGGGTCTGGCGGTCCCACATGTTGGTGTCGCAGACCAGTGCGACGTCGGCCGACAATTCCGCGCGATTGGCGTCGAGGAAGGGGGTCAGCGAGGGCGAGCCGGATTCCTCCTCGCCTTCCAGGAAGATCGTGACCCGGCAGGGCAGGCCGCCGGTCTCGGCCTTGTAGGCGCGGCAGGCCTCGATGAAGGTCATCAGCTGGCCCTTGTCGTCGGCCGAGCCCCGCGCGACGATGCGCTGGGTGCCGTCCGGCCCGTCCTTGACGACCGGCTCGAAGGGCGCGGTCTCCCACAGCTCCAGCGGGTCGACCGGCTGGACGTCGTAATGGCCGTAAAACAGGACGTGCGGCGCGCCCTGCGGGCCGTCGTGATGGGCGACCACCATCGGGTGACCCGGCGTCTCGCGCAGCGAGGCGTCGAAGCCGATCGCATCGAGATCGCCCACCAGATATTCGGCTGCCCTGCGGCAATCCTCGCCATAGGCCGGATCGGTGGAGATCGACGGAATCTTCAGAAGATCGGTGAGCCGGCCGAGCGAGCGCTCGAGGTTGAGATCGAGGCAGGCGAGGACGCTGGCGAGATTTGCCATGGGGAATCCGTTTCTGCGAAGGGGCTCGGCACAAGACCGAGGCGCGCCGCTCCGTCAGAACGCGGGCTGGCACGCGATGTCCCTCGATACGGGACAGATCGGTGCAGGATCAAGGCCGGCGCCGGGCGGTGTCCCGCCCGGCATGGTGTCGATGCGGCTAGCCGAGCCGCGCGGCGTGCCAGCGCAGATGGTCTTCCATGAAGCTGGAGATGAAATAGTAGCTGTGGTCGTAGCCGGGCTGGCGGCGCAGCGTCAGGGCGATCCCGGCGTCGGCACAGGCCTGTTCCAGGAGTTCGGGCTTCAGCTGCTCGGCGAGGAAATTGTCGGCCTCGCCCTGGTCGACCAGCAGATCCTTCACCCGCGCCCCGTCCTCGATTAGCGCCACCGCGTCGTGCTTGCGCCACAGTGTCTTGTCGTCGCCCAGATACAGGGGCAACGCCTTGTGGCCCCACGGGACCTGGCAGGGGGCGACGATCGGCGCGAAGGCCGAGACGGCCTTGTAGCGATCCGGGAAGGTCAGGCCGATGGTCAGCGCGCCGTGACCGCCCATGGAATGGCCGAGGATCGATTGCCGCGCCATGTCGGCCGGGAACTCGGCGCCGACCAGCGCCGGCAGTTCCTCGGTCACGTAGGACCACATGCGGTAGTTCTTCGCGTAGGGCTCCTGCGTCGCGTCGACATAGAAGCCGGCGCCCAGGCCGAAATCATAGGCGCCTTCGGCGTCGTCCGGCACGGTCTCGCCGCGCGGGCTGGTGTCCGGTGCCACGAAGATCAGGCCGAGCTCGGCGCACAGGCGCCGGTACTCGCCCTTTTCGGTGACGTTGGCATGGGTGCAGGTGAGGCCGGACAGATACCAGACCACCGGCAGCTTCGCGCCGTCGGCATGGGGCGGCACGAACACCGAGAAGGTCATCTCGGTGCCGGTTTGTGCCGACGCGTGGCGGTAGACGCCCTGCACGCCGCCATGGGCCGTGTTGGTCGAGACGGTTTCCATCAGTACACCACCACCGAACGGATCGACTTGCCCTCGTGCATCAGGTCGAAGCCCTTGTTGATCTCTTCCAGGCTGAGCGTGTGGGTGATCATCGGATCGATCTGGATCTTGCCGTCCATGTACCAGTCGACGATCTTCGGCGTGTCGGTGCGCCCGCGCGCGCCGCCGAAGGCCGAGCCCTTCCAGACACGGCCGGTGACCAGCTGGAACGGCCGGGTGGAGATCTCCTTGCCCGCCTCGGCGACGCCGATGACGACGGAGACGCCCCAGCCGCGGTGGCAGGCTTCCAGCGCCTGGCGCATGACCATGGTGTTGCCGGTGCAGTCGAAGGTGTAGTCGGCGCCGCCGCCGGTCAGCTCGACCAGATGCGCGACGATGTCGCCGTCGATCTCCTTGGGATTGACGAAATGGGTCATGCCGAAGCGCGTGCCCCATTCCTTCTTGTCGTTGTTGAGATCGACGCCGATGATCTTGTCGGCGCCGACGAGACGGGCGCCCTGGATGACGTTGAGGCCGATGCCGCCGAGGCCGAAGACCACGACATTGGCGCCCGGCTCGACCTTGGCGGTGTTGACCACGGCGCCGACGCCGGTGGTCACGCCGCAGCCGCAATAGCAGGACGTCTTGAACGGCGCGTCCTGGCGGATCTTGGCGACGGCGATCTCGGGCAGCACGGTGAAGTTCGAGAAGGTCGAGCAGCCCATGTAATGGTAGATCGGCTGGCCCTTGTAGGAAAAGCGCGAGGTGCCGTCGGGCATCACGCCCTTGCCCTGGGTGGCGCGGATGGCGGTGCACAGATTGGTCTTGCCGGACAGGCACGACTTACACTGGCGGCATTCCGGCGTGTAGAGCGGGATGACATGGTCGCCGGGCTTCACATAGGTGACGCCGGCGCCGACCTCGCGCACGATGCCCGCGCCCTCATGACCGAGGACGGAGGGGAAGATGCCTTCCGAATCCAGGCCGTCCAGCGTGTAGGCGTCGGTGTGGCAGATGCCGGTTGCCATGATCTCGACGAGGACTTCGCCTGCTTTGGGGCCCTCGAGATCGAGTTCGACGATCTCCAGCGGCTTCTTGGCTTCGAATGCGACGGCGGCGCGGGTCTTCATAGAGGTCTCCAGACTGTCGGTGCCGGGTTCCTGCTAGACGTTTCGCGCCGCGATGCAAATACCCCGAAGGGCGGTCACGACCGAAGAGGCGCGATCGGAGCGCGCGAAATCACGATGGGCCAAGGCGCTGCGACGGGCTGGGCGACGCGCAACGGATGCGCGCAAAGCCGCTATCGGCGGGCGTCGGTAAAGTCGGAAAGGGGTGACAGGCGGGGAGGGGATGCAAGAAGAGAGCCGCCGCGGCCTGGAGGGGGATACACCGCAACGACTCTCTCGCTTGATTCGAGCGGCTTGCCCCGGAGAGGGGGAAGGGGGCCATGCCGCTCTGAAATCCGGCACATAAGCGGGGGACGTGCTTCTGGCCGAACACGACGCTTCGAGCGCCGTTGAACAAGAGATGCGACCTGGAACGGGGGAAATCAAGCAACGGACGCGTGAGCTAAGATCACATCGCCGTGAACGCACCATTGCCAAGCCGTAACAAACAACAACAATTCACTGATTGCAAGAGGGGCAGCCTGTTTTCCGGTTTTGCGGCCGGGGGACCGCCCCAAGCCGGGGGCCGAATTCCCCAGCTACCCCGCCGCGTGGCGGTCGCCGGAGACCCTTCCACGGCGTCCCCGGAACCGGATGGACTCGCGCGGGGCGCCAAGCTACGACCGGCACATGAACCAGGGCGACCATCTCTTTCTCGTCGACGGATCGGCGTACATCTTCCGCGCCTATCACGCGCTGCCGCCGCTCACCCGCAAGTCCGACGGGCTGCCGGTCGGCGCCGTGTCGGGCTTCTGCAACATGCTGTGGAAGCTGGTCGAGGAAGCGCGCGACACGTCGGTCGGCGTCGCGCCGACCCATTTCGCGGTGATCTTCGACCATTCCTCGACGACCTTCCGCAACGAGCTCTATGCCGACTACAAGGCCAATCGGGAGGCGCCGCCTGAGGATCTGGTCCCGCAATTCGCGCTGATCCGCGAGGCGGTGCGCGCCTTCGACCTGCCCTGCATCGAGAAGCAGGGTTTCGAGGCCGACGACCTGATCGCGACCTATACGCGCCATGCGGTGGAGGCGGGCGGCGACGTGACCATCGTCTCCTCGGACAAGGATCTGATGCAGCTCGTCGGGCCGCGCGTCATCCTCTACGACCAGATGAAGGACAAGCGCCTCGGCCCCGACGAGGTGAAGGAAAAGTTCGGCGTCTATCCGGACAAGATGATCGACCTGCAGGCGCTGGTCGGCGACACCTCCGACAACGTGCCGGGCGTACCCGGCATCGGGCCGAAGACGGCGGCGCAGCTGCTAAAGGAATTCGGCGACCTGGAAACGCTGCTGACGCGCGCCGGCGAGATCAAGCAGAACAAGCGCCGCGAGAACCTGATCGCCTTCGCCGACCAGGCGCGGCTGTCGAAGACGCTGGTGACGCTCGACCAGAACACGCCGCTGGAGGTACCGCTGGCCGACCTCTTCATCCACGAGCCCGACGGCGAGAAGCTGATCTCCTTCCTGAAGGCGATGGAGTTCAACTCTCTGACCCGCCGCGCGGCCGCCCAGCTGGGCACCGACGCGTCGGCGGTGGAAACCGCCGAGATCGCCGTCGACGGGCCGGCTCGCGGTCCCGACCTGGATCCGGCGGCATCGGCCGGGGCGGCGCCTGGAGCGGGCGACGCGGCGCTGCCCTTCACCCCGGCCGCTCTCGTGGAAAGTCGCCGGGCGGCCGCCGCCGCCTCGGTGTTCGATCTGAGCGCCTATGTCACCATTCGCGATGCGGCGACGCTGTCGGCCTGGATGGACGAGGCGCGCGAGACCGGGCTTCTGGCCTTCGACACCGAATCCAGTTCGCTGTCGGCGATGAAATGCGATCTCGTCGGCGTGTCCTTTGCGACCGCGCCGGGGCGGGCCGCCTATGTGCCGCTGGGCCATGTCTCGCCCTCGGGCGAGGCCGATCTTCTGTCCGACAAGGCGGTGGAGGACGAGATCGGGCCGCAGCTGCCGCTGGACGAGGCGCTGGCGATCCTGAAGCCGGTGCTGGAGGACGATTCCGTCCTGAAGATCGGCCAGAACGTGAAATACGACTATCTCGTCATGTGCCGTCACGGCATCGCCATGGCGCCCTTCGACGACACCATGCTGATCTCCTATGCCCTCGATGCCTCGGCCTCCCTGGCCGGCCACGGCATGGACGAATTGTCGGAGCGGTTCCTGGGCCACAAGCCGCTGAGCTACAAGGACCTCTGCGGCAGCGGCAAGGGCGCGAAGGCGATCGCCGCCTGCGCCATCGACAAGGTCACCGAATACGCTGCCGAGGACGCCGACGTCACGCTTCGCCTGTGGCAGGTACTCAAGCCGCGGCTGGTCGCCGAGAGCGTGGCGACCGTCTACGAGCGGCTCGAGCGCCCGCTGGTGCCCGTCCTCGCCCGGATGGAAGAGCGCGGCGTCAAGGTCGACCGGCAGATCCTGTCGCGCCTGTCCGGCCGCTTCGCCCAGAAGCAGGCGGGGCTGGAGGCCGAGATCGCCGAGATTGCCGGCGAGGCCTTCAATCCCGGCTCGCCCAAGCAGCTCGGCGAGGTGCTGTTCGGCAAGCTCGGACTGCCCGGCGGCAAGAAGACCAAGAGCGGCCAGTGGTCGACCGACGTGCGGGTGCTCGAGGAACTGGCCGCCGAGGGCCATCCGCTGCCGCGGCGGATCGTCGACTGGCGCCAGCTCACCAAGCTGAAGGGCACCTATACGGACACGCTGCCGGCCCACATGGACGCGGCGGGGCGCATCCACACCTCCTATTCCATGGCCTCGACCACCACGGGGCGGCTGTCCTCGTCGGAGCCGAACCTGCAGAACATCCCGGTGCGCACCGAAGAGGGCCGGGCCATCCGCACCGCCTTCGTCGCGCCGGCGGGCCACAGCCTGGTCTCGGCCGACTACAGCCAGATCGAACTGCGCATCCTGGCCCATATCGCCGACATCCCCCAGCTGAAGGACGCCTTCCGCGAGGGGCTCGACATTCACGCCATGACCGCCTCGGAAATGTTCGGGGTGCCGGTGGAGGGCATGCCCTCGGAAATCCGCCGCCGCGCCAAGGCGATCAATTTCGGTATCATCTACGGCATCTCGGCCTTCGGCCTGGCCAACCAGCTGTCGATCCCGCGCGACGAGGCCGGCAGCTACATCCGGCGCTATTTCGAGCGCTTCCCCGGCATCCGCGACTACATGGACGCCACCAAGGCTTTCGCCAAGCAGCATGGGCATGTGGAGACCCTGTTCGGCCGGCGTGTCCACTATCCCGACATCCGCTCGCCCAACGCCTCGGTGCGCGCCTTCAACGAGCGCGCGGCGATCAACGCGCCGATCCAGGGCACCGCGGCCGACATCATCCGTCGGGCGATGATCCGCATGGAGCCGGCGCTGGCCGATGCGGGCCTGTCGGCGCGCATGCTGCTGCAGGTTCATGACGAGCTGATCTTCGAGGTGGAGGACGAGGAGGTGGACGCGGCCCTGCCGGTGATCCGCAAGGTCATGGAGGAGGCGGCCCTGCCGGTGGTCCAGCTCTCGGTTCCGATCGAGGTCGATGCCAAGGCTGCGGCCAACTGGGACGAGGCCCATTGATCACCGCCGCCGCAACCACCCGCAAGGGCCGTGCATTTGCCTGACGCGCGATCGGCTTTAACTTGAACCGGATACCGGCATGCGGGCCGAATGACGGGGAGCGGGGATCGATGGGACGCTTTGACGGGGAGAAACCTCGCACGCCCGAGATTCCGGACGAGATCGGCACGGCCGTTCTCGCCGAGATGCCGCTGGCCCTGGTCCTGACCAACCCCCATCTCGACGACAATCCCATCGTCTATGCCAATCGGGCGTTCGAGAAGATCACCCGTTACTCGGCCGAGGCCGCCATCGGCCGCAACTGCCGTTTCCTGCAGGGCGACGGGACCGACCCCGCGCAGGTTCGCCAGCTGGCGGAAGCGGTGCGCGACGAGCGCGACTTTTCGGTCGATATCGTCAACTACCGGTCCGACGGCACCCGCTTTCTCAACCGGCTGATGATCACCCCGCTCTACGACGACGAGCAGAATCTCCAGTGCTTCCTGGGCATCCAGCGCGACATGAGCGAGGGCACGGACCTCGACCTGTCGGGGCAGGACAAGGAGACCGCGAGGATCGACGCGGCCCTGGGCGAGGTGCAGCACCGGGTCAAGAACCATCTGGCGATGGTCGTCGGCATGATCCGGATGCAGGCGCGGTCCGAGACCAGCAGGGAAGCCTTCGACGCCCTTGCGCGGCGGATCGAGAGCCTGCAGCTCCTGTACCAGGAAATGACCGAAGCCGGCATTGCCTCGACGCGCGACCGGCGTGTCCCGCTCGGCGCCTATGTCAGCCGCATCGCGGCGACCATCGGCCATCTCGACGGCCGCCGGTCGATCCGCGTCAACATCGACTGCGACGCTATCGAAGACGATGTCGAGCGGGCAGCGCGCATCGGGCTCCTGTTCTCCGAACTCCTGACCAATGCGCTGAAGCATGCCTTCGAGGGACGCGAGGTGGGACTGGTCGAGGCACGGCTCAAGATGTTGTCCTCCGGCGTCATCCGCATGACCGTCGGCGATGACGGAATCGGCCTACCGCCGGGCAGCGCGTGGCCCCATCGCAGCAGCGACAGGCCGGTCGATGTCGAGCCGGAGACGGCCGGCCGGGACGCCGGCGAAGGCGTGGACGCGCCCAACGCGGCGCAGGAGCCCCACGTCGCCCGCCAGATCGCCGAATCCCTCGACCATGACAGTGACGCGGCCGGCAGCGATGTCGTCGACACCAGCGGCAAGGCCCTTGCCCGCCAGCGCCGGTCACAGGCCCAGGGCGGTCTCGGCGGCCGGATCACCCTTTCACTCGTGCAGGGGCTGGACGCCCGGCTCGATGTCAGCAGCGGGATGTCGGGTACGGTCGTGACCGTCGACATTCCCCCGGAGGATGCACCTTGAATGCAATGACCGACCGCGCAGCGGCGCGCGAGCGACTGATCGTCGGCCTCGACGTGGCGACCTGGGCCGAAGCGGAGGCGATCGTCGACACGCTGGGCGACGAGGTGCTCTGGTACAAGATCGGGTATCAGCTCGCCTATGCGGGCGGCCTGCCGCTGGTCAGCGAACTGGCCCGCGCCGGCAAGCAGGTGTTTCTCGACCTCAAGCTCCTCGATATCTCCAACACCGTCGCCAAGGGCGTCGAGAGCGCGCAGGCGCTTGGCGCCGCGATGCTGACGATCCATGCCTATCCCCACGCCATGAAGGCCGCGGTGGAGGCGGCCAGCGGTTCGCCCCTGACGCTTCTCGGCGTCACGGTGCTGACCTCGCTGGACGACGCCGACCTCAAGGATGCGGGCTACGGCCTGACCGTTCGCGAACTGGTCGCCCTGCGGGCGGAGCAGGCGCGCGATATCGGCATGGGCGGCATTGTTTCCGCAGCGTCGGAAGCCGGCCCGATGCGCGATCGGATCGGCCCCGACATGGCGATCGTGACACCGGGCATCCGCCCGGCCGGGGCAGCGGCAGGCGACCAGAAGCGGGTGGCGACGCCCGGCGATGCGCTGCAGGCGGGGGCCTCGCATCTGGTGGTGGCGCGGCCGATCGTGGCGGCAGGGGATCCGCGCAAGGCGGCGGTCGCCATTCTGGACGAGATGGCCGCCGCCTTGGGCTGATGACAGAAGACAGGGCGATGCCAGGCATCGCCGCCGCGCCCGCTTCGGGGCGGCGCAACGGGAGGGAAGAGATGGCGAAGGGTTACTGGATCGCGCGGGTCGATGTGCACGACCTGGAAGGCTACAAGGGCTATGTGGAGGCTGCCGCCTCGGCCTTCCGGGAGCATGGCGCCCGCTTCCTGGTGCGTGGCGGCCCGTTCGTCGAACTGGAAGGCGCCGCGCGCAGCCGCAACGTCGTGATCGAGTTCGACAGCGTCGAGGCCGCGCGCGCCTGCTATGACAGCGACCAGTACCAGAAGGCCAAGGCGATCCGGCAGCGCTGTGCCGAGGCCGAGATGGTCATCGTCGAGGGCTACGACGGCTGAGCCGCAAGGCGGGCCGCCCCCCCCCCCTGCATCGAATGACCCAGTGTGACCGCGAGGTGACTGTCTGGCGCAAGCATGTCGTCGCACACTTGCCGGAACGTCGTCGGCAGATTGGAACGCCTGACGCGCTGCTGCGTTGCAGCAAAAAGGAAATCTATCTGCAACGATGACACCCGGTGCGCCTTACCCGCTGCGCGTTGTGCATTGCAGCAAGAGTTGTTAGATTGTCGGGAAGAGAAAAACGAGCGAGAGCCGATGCTGTACCACTTCTATGAATGGAACCATGCCGCGCTCGTCCCGCTCCGCGCTGCCGCGGATGCCACGAAGCTGTTCTACGATAACCCGCTGAACCCGCTGTCGCATCTGCCGGTCGGCCGCTCCATGGCAGCCGCGGCCGAGCTGTTCGAACGCGTGACCCGGGTCTATGGCAAGCCGGAATTCGGGCTGCACGAGACCGTGGTCGACGGCCAGCGGATTCCCGTCCAGGACAAGAGCGTCTGGCAAAAGCCCTTCGGCCGGCTGCTGCATTTCGAGCGTGAACTGCCCAAGCGGCACGGCAAGGATCCGCGCTTTCTCGTGGTGGCGCCGATGTCGGGCCATTACGCCACCCTGCTGCGCGGCACGGTCGAGGCGCTCCTGCCCTATGCCGACGTCTACATCACCGACTGGCGCGACGCCCGCAAGGTGCCGCTGGCCGACGGACGGTTCGATCTGGACGACTATGTCGACTATCTGATCGAGATGCTGCAGTTCCTCGGGCCGGACACCCATGTCATCGGCGTCTGCCAGCCGGCGGTGCCGGTGATGATGGCCGTGGCACGCATGGAGGCCGATGGCGACGATTGCGCGCCGGCGACCATGACGCTGATGGGCGGTCCCATCGACACCCGCATCAACCCCACATCCGTGAACCAGCTGGCCGAGGAAAAGGGCATCGACTGGTTCCGCGAGAGTGTGGTGATGACCGTGCCCTTCCCGCAGCCGGGCGTCATGCGGTCGGTCTATCCGGGCTTCCTGCAGCTCACCGGCTTCATGTCGATGAATCTCGACCGGCACGTGACCGCCCACAAGGACTTCTTCTGGCATCTGGTGAAGGATGACGGGGATTCCGCCGACAAGCACCGCGAGTTCTACGACGAATACAACGCGGTGATGGATCTCACGGCCGAGTTCTATCTGCAGACCGTCGACGAGGTCTTCATCAAGCACTCGCTGCCGAAGGGCGAGATGATGCATCGCGGCAAGCGGATCGACCTGACCAAGATCCGGCGCACCGCCCTCCTGACCGTCGAAGGCGAGAACGACGACATTTCCGGCGTCGGCCAGACCGAGGCCGCCCAGCATCTGTGCGTCAACATTCCCGACGACAAGCGCATCCATTACGTGCAGCCCAAGGTGGGTCATTACGGCGTCTTCAACGGCTCGCGGTTCCGGGCGGAGATCTGCCCGCGCATCGTCGACTTCGCGCTGACCCACGGCGCCACCCATTCGGCGGCGTCCCTGCCGAAGCGGGCACAGCCGGCCAAGGGCACCGGGACGCCGCATCGCGAGGGTGCCGTGGCCGAGCGCGAAGCCAAGGCCGAGATCCTCGGCAAGGATGCGACCAGGGCCGGCGAGACGGTCCTGGCCGGCGCGGTGATCTCCGGCGCCGATGTCGCCAAGGCAGCGACCGCTGCCGCACAGGCAGCCATGACGCCGACCCCGGTGAAGGCGGCCGAGACCCCGGCCGCGGCCAAGTCGGCCGCTGCGGCAACGACCACCGCGAAAGCCACCGAAACGAAGCCGGCTGCCAAATCCCCGCCCGCCCGCAAGCCGGTGGCCCGCAAGCCCGTGGCCCGCAAGGCCGCTGCAAAGCCTGCGGCGAAGACGGCGCGCGCCGAGGCGAAGCCTGCGAAGGCGCCTGCCAGGGCAAAGACGCGTGCGGCGGCCAACGACCAGCCGGCCAAGACTGCCAAGTCGGCACCGGCCACTTCGGCGCGGTCCGCCAATGCTGCAAAACCGGCCGGGGCCACCCCGGCCGCAAAGCCGGCGGATGCCGCGAAGCCGGCCCAGGCCGCCACCGCATCGGCGTCCGCGACAGCATCGGAGCCGAAATCCGCGCCCGCTTCGACGACGGCTGCAAAGCCCGGCAACAGTGGCAACCGCCAGAGCTGACGCGGCGGCGTTTCGCGGGGCCGTAACGGGTCCGGGCGTCGTCCGCAGGTCAGGGTGTGGACGCTGCGGCGTCCGCGCCTCCGGCTGCAGTCATGCGGGGCGACCCGTCTGTAGACGCTTTAGCGCCGGACTCGACGGCAGGGACACGCGCTCTCCGCGACCGGCCGTCTCTCCAGACCATCCCGCCATGACGCCACATCGGCTGCGCGAGCGCAGCCGATGAATGGGCGCGTCAGCCGGCCTGCTGGGCCTTCTTCTCCAGCCGCCGGCGATGCAGCACCGGCTCGGTGTAGCCGGACGGCTGTTCGCGGCCTTCGAACACCAGGTCGCAGGCGGCCTTGAAGGCGATCGACGTGTCGAAATGCCCGGCCATCTTCTCGTAGGCCGGGTCGCCCTCGTTCTGGGCGTCCACCTTTGCGGCCATCTCCTGCATGGCCTCCATCACCTCGTCCCTGGAGACGACGCCGTGATGCAGCCAGTTGGCGATGTGCTGGGACGAGATGCGGCAGGTCGCGCGGTCTTCCATCAGGCCGACATCGTTGATGTCGGGGACGGTGGAGCAGCCGACGCCCTGGTCGACCCAGCGCACGACATAGCCGAGGATGCCCTGGGCGTTGTTGCGCAGCTCGGCTTTGACCTGCTCCTCCGGCCAGTTGGCGCGGTTGGCGAGCGGGATGGTCAGGATGTCGGAGAGAACCGCCCGGCGGCCCTTCTGCGCGATCGCGTCCTGCCAGGCCAGCACGTCGACCTTGTGGTAGTGGGTCGCGTGCAGCGTCGCCGCGGTCGGGCTCGGCACCCAGGCGCAGTTCGCGCCGGCCTGCGGGTGGCTGATCTTGGCGGCGAGCATGTCGTTCATCTTCGCCGGCATGGCCCACATGCCCTTGCCGATCTGGGCCTTGCCGCGCAGGCCGCAGGCCAGCCCGACATCGACGTTCCAGTCCTCATAGGCCGCGATCCAGGTGCGGTCCTTCATGACGGTCTTGCGGACCATCGGGCCGGCTTCCATCGAGGTGTGGATCTCGTCGCCGGTGCGGTCCAGGAAGCCGGTGTTGATGAAGAACACCCGGTGCCTGGCGGCGCGGATGCATTCCTTGAGGTTCACCGTCGTGCGGCGCTCCTCGTCCATGATGCCCATCTTCAGCGTGTAGCGCGGTAGGCCGAGCGCATCCTCCACCTGGCCGAAGATCTCGTCGGAGAAGGCGACCTCGTCGGGGCCATGCATCTTCGGCTTGACGATGTAGACCGAGCCGGCGCGCGAATTGCGCAGGCCACCGGTCTTCTTCAGGTCGTGCAGCGCGATCATCGCGGTGATCATCGCGTCCATCAGGCCTTCCGGCGCCTCCGAGCCGTCCTTCAGGCGGATCGCCGGGTTGGTCATCAGGTGGCCGACATTGCGGATCAGCAGCATCGAGCGGCCCGGCAGCGTCAGCGGCGCGCCGTCCGCGCCGGTATAGTCGCGGTCGGGGTTCAGCCGGCGGGTGACGGTCTCGCCGCCCTTCTGGAAGCTGTCCTCCAGATCGCCCTTCATCAGGCCGAGCCAGTTGCGATAGACGGCGGTCTTGTCCTCGGCGTCGACCGCGGCGATGGAATCCTCGCAGTCGCAGATGGTCGAGATGGCCGATTCCATCAGCATGTCGGCGACATGGGCGCTGTCGTTCTTGCCGATCCGGTGGCCAGCGTCGATGGCGACCTCCACATGCAGGCCATTGTGCTGGAACAGCACCGCGGTCGGTGCCGCGGCGTCGCCGCGGTAACCGGCAAAGGCCGTCGGATTCTTCAGCCGCGCCTGCTTGCCCGCGCCGAACTCGGCGATCAGCGTGCCGCCTTCGACGGCATAGCGCGTGACGTCGATATGGGAGATGCGGTCGAGCGGCGCGACGCCGTCGAGAAAGCTCTTGGCCCAGGTGACGACGCGAGCGCCGCGGGCGCGGTCATAGCCCTTGCCCTCGGGCAGGTCGCCCATGGCGTCGGTGCCGTAGAGCGCGTCGTAGAGCGAGGCCCAGCGCGCATTGGCGGCGTTCAGCGTGTAGCGCGCATTCATCAGCGGCACGACGAGCTGCGGGCCCGGCACCAGCGCGATCTCGGGATCGACATTGGCGGTGTCGATGGAAAAATCCGGCCCTTCGGGAACGATGTAGTTGAGCTGGTCGAGGAAGGCGCGGTATTCCTTCATGTCCTGCGGCTTGCCGCGGCGCGCCACGTGCCATTCGTCGATGGCGCGCTGCATGTCCTCGCGGATCGTCAGCAATTCGCGGTTCTTCGGCGCCAGGCCGTTGAGCAGGTCCGAGAAGTTCTTCCAGAAGGCGTCCGGCTCGAGGCCCGTGCCCGGCAGGGCTTCGCTGTCGATGAAGGTCTTCAGGGTTGTCGCTACGCTCAAACCGTGGACGTCTGTCATTTCGGGCATGCGTTTCCTCCAGAGATGCTTTGGGCTCGACATCGGACATGGCATCGGCGAAGTCAATCGAACGGGCCACTTCGGCGCGACAGGTGACGGGAGCGTACCGGCGACGGGACCCGACCCTTGAGCTTTCCGGCCCGGCTGGTACTTATGGGCGGAACGGGCCAGTCGGCCTGCCAATGGGAGGACACTTCATGAAGCTCATCCACCGCCTGGCCGCATCGGCCGTGGTCGCGGGCCTGGCCCTTGCGCCGGCCACCGCCTCTGCCCAGCAGTTCATCAACGTCCTGACCGGAGGCACGTCGGGCGTCTACTACCCGCTGGGCGTCGCCCTGGCGAAGGTCTATGCCGACAACATCGAGGGTGTGAAGACGCAGGTCCAGTCGACCAAGGCCTCGGTGGAGAACGTCAATCTCGTCACCCAGGGCCGCGGCGAGATCGCCTTCGCCCTCGGCGACACGGTCAAGGCCGCCGCGGAAGGCGATGCCGACGCCGGCTTCCAGCAGCCGGTGGAGAATCTGCGCGCCATCGCCGCGATCTATCCGAACTACGTGCAGATCGTCGCCTCCAAGGAATCCGGGATCACCGATCTGGCCGGCCTGGAAGGCAAGGCCCTGTCGGTCGGCGCACCGGCCTCCGGCACCGAGCTGAACGCCCGGGCGATCTTCGGCGCCGCGGACATGAGCTATGATGATCTCGGCAAGACCGAATATCTGCCCTTCGCCGAATCCGTCGAGCTGATCAAGAACCGCCAGCTCGACGCGACCCTGCAGTCCGCCGGCCTCGGCGTCGCCTCGATCCGCGACCTGGCTTCCTCGCTGCCGATCAACGTCGTGGCGGTGCCCGCCGAGATCGCCGAGACGCTCGGCGCACCGTTCCGCGCTGCGGAAATCCCGGCCGGCACCTATGACGGCCAGGACGAGGCCGTTCCGACGCTGGCGATCACCAATATCCTGGTGACCTCGTCGGAGGTCGACGAGGAACTCGCCTACCAGATGACCAAGCAGCTCTTCGAGAACCTGCCGGAGCTGGTCGCCGCCCACAATGCGGCCGAGGGCATCGACCCGGAGACCGCCGGCAAGAACCTGCCGGTGCCGCTGCATCCGGGCGCCGAGCGCTACTACAAGGAAGCCGGCCTGCTCTAGTCTGGCGGTACCCGTGCGGGCCTGAGCGCCGAAACATCACACGGCCGTGTCGCCCGAGGGCGGCGCGGCCGTGTGCGTGAGGCGGGAAAGCCACAGGCCGCTGTCACCGGGCTCCTCCGGCATTTCTGCCGCGCCGTGTCGCAGCGCTGCACTACGCAGGCACCGCGCGATCGGCTAGGATGCAGCAAGGATGACAGCGCCGCGCGTCCCAGACGACGCGAACGGACGCTCTGACTGATGACATCTGCGCATCGTGCTGACCGAGAATTGATTCCGATCTTCGGGCCGATGTTGTAGGCACCACAATGGTTTTGGCAGCTTTGGCCCTATGCCCGGCGCCATCCCGCCCCGATCGACGCAACGCGGCCCATGGGGCCGAACGACCTGACACGAGGAAGTAGACCCATGAAGGCACGCCTGACGTCCCTGCGGACGCTCGCCGCATCGCTCGCCCTGACCATCGGCCTCGGTGCCGCTGCGCCCGCCATAGCGGCCCAGTGCGGCAACAATGCCGGCGGCTTCAACCAGTGGAAGCAGCAATTCGCCCAGGAAGCCGTGCGCGCCGGGATCTCCCAGGGCACCGTGCAGTCGGCCCTGATGCCGACCAACTATTCCAACCAGGTCATCAAGCTGGATCGCAACCAGCATTCCATGAACATCTCGCTCGAGGCGTTCATGCAGCGCCGCGCGCCGGCGTCCTTCGTCCAGAAGGGCAAGCGGATCATCCAGCAGAATGCCGGCCTGCTCAACTCCATCGAGAAGAGCTACGGCGTCCCCAAGGAAGTCCTCGTCGCGATCTGGGGCATGGAAACCGGCTTCGGTGCCAATTCGGGCTCCATGAGCATCTTCAGCTCGCTGGCGACCCTGGCCTATGACTGCCGCCGCTCGGCCTTCTTCACCGAAGAGCTGCTGGCGGCACTGGCGATCGTCGATCGCGGCGACATGAAGCCGAGCCAGATGCGCGGCGCATGGGCCGGCGAGATCGGCCAGACCCAGTTTCTCGCCAAGAACTATCTGCGCTTCGCGGTCGATGGTGACGGCGACGGCCGCCGCGACCTGATCAACTCCAAGGCCGACGTGCTCGCCTCCACGGCGAACTTCCTGCGCCAGCACGGCTGGCGCCCGGGCGCCGGCTACCGGGAGGGCGAGCCGAACTTCGCCATCCTGCGCGACTGGAACCGGGCCGGCGTCTACCAGAAGGCGCTCGCGCTCTTCGCCTCCAAGCTGGCCAGCTGACCCGCCGGGCGGGCGCCCGGCCATCGCAGATCGTCACGCCCCGGCCCACGCCGGGGCGTTTTCGTTCGCGGCGCCAGCCCGACAACCGGGGTAGCACTCGGACGGCACGAGGCGGGGGCGATAGATTTCCGCGTCCTGCCGGCTGCACGGCGCTCTATTCCGCGTCGAGTTCGGGGTAGTTGCGGAAGATGCCGTCCTCGTTGAACGCCATGCGGCGCTCGCTGGCCAGATAGGCCGCGACGGCCGGCTGCACGGCGACCCGCCCGACCAGCGCGGCGATGCCGGGATAATCCGCTTCGAGTGTCGCCATGCGCCGCGGGAAGGCGTAGCGCAGCCCGCTCATCGTCTGGAACAGGCCGAGATCGGCATAGGTCATCGTGCCGCCGACGAGATAGGCCGAGCCGGACGCATTGCCGGCGAGGAGCCGTTCGTACCAGCCGAGGAATTTTGGGATGCGCTCCTCGCGAAAGCCTTGCGCCCGCACGAGTGCCGCCTCCGTCTGGTCCTCGTAATAGAGCCCGACGCCGAGCGGGTGGTGCACGTCGTGCGCTTCGGCCACGAAATCGGCCGTGGTCAGGGCGATGGCGCGCGCGAACAGCCGGTCGGCCTCGCCGGCCGGCGCCAGTCTGTGCCGCTCCCCGACATAGGCGCAGATCTCCGCCGCCTGCGAGACGACGATATCGCCGTCGACGAGAAAGGGCGGCGCGAAGGGCAGCCGGCGACTGCCAGAGCCCGCCATGAAGGCCTGCATGGCGCGGATACCGCCGCCTTCCGATTCCGGCAGCCGGGCGACGTCGCGATAGACTACCCCGGCGGCCTCCAGAACGAGGCGGGGGTATTCCCCGCGGCCCGGAATCATCGGCCAGTAATAGAGATCATATGCCATGTCGCTCCTCGCCGGCGGTCGCCCCGCCCTTCCGTCGCCTGTCGGTACGTGATTATAGAGGGTGGCGGCCCTGCCTGCAGCCCCGCGGCCACCGCGGAATCTGATGCGCTCGCCGCGCCGCCCCGCATGGCGTACCATCGCGGTCGTTCGACATTTGGGAGGAAACTGCATGAAATGCCCGATCTGCGAGGGGCCCGCCACTCTGATCGAGCCGGAGAAGCCGGACCAGAAGGCCGTCCATTGCGACCGCTGCGGCGAATATCGGGTGTCGGCCGAGGCTGCGGACACGCTGCCGAAGCTCACGCCCCACCGGCGGCTGCAGGCACTGCGTTACGCCGAGACACTCGCGCCGCCCGGACGCCGGCCCTTCGTTGCCGGGCTTGGCTGAGCGGAGACGCGACGCCACCCGGCCCCGGTGGCCGGGCGGTGCCGAGCACGTTCCGGTGAACGAGCGCAGTACGCCCGTTTCGGGGCGGAGGGAGCGGTCTGTCGATCTTGACGCGGACAGTGGAGGGCGTAGGGTATTATCTGCGTCCGATGACGCTACGGGAGGTGTCGATGGAACCACCTATGCAAGTCGCCGCACGGACTGCCGGGGCTGTTGTACGGGCCTCCGCATAGCGGCGTTCTCACTGACAGGTCCTGGGAGCGGCTGACGGGCCGTTGCACTCGTCGAAGGCCCGACCCATAGCCGCTCCCCGGTCACTTACACCTGCGTTCGCGCGGTCTTTTGGCCGTGGCAAAGGCGGGGTCGTGCCGCCAGGCCGGAGCGGCGTACTGGACCGCCGCGCGGGACAGATTGCAGCTGTTCAACGCCAAATGCCGGTCGGGCCGGGCAAGTCTTCCGCACCCGACACGGAGCGCGCCACGCCTCTCTGCGACGCCTCTCCGCGACCATCGATTCCCGTCGCATTCGCCCGCGCGCAGGCCTATAGAGGAACCGGCGGCGACATCGTGTCGTCTGTCCCGAATTCTCGCCGATGACCACCCCGATGCTGCACCAGCCGTTGCCCGTCTCCCGCCGGAAGGACGTGCGCTCCCGAACTTCCAGCCGCGATTCCGTCACCGAACCGCAGACCGGCTTTGCCATCCGCGTCGCGCGGCCGTCCGATCTCGAGCCGCTCGTCGCGATCGAGAATGCGGTCTTTGATGCCGACCGCATCTCCCGGCGGTCTTTCCGCAACCTCATCGGCTCGCCAAGCGCCCTCGTCCTCGTCGTGGAAGCGCCGGCTGGTCCCGCCGAAGCCGGTCTGCCCGGTGCCGGGCGTTCTTCCGACAAGGCGCCGCTGTGCGGTCCGATCGTCGCCTATGCCGCGCTGCTGGTGCGGCGCGGCACGGGCCTTGCGCGGCTCTACTCCATCGCCGTCGTCTCCGAAGCGGCCGGGCGCGGCATCGGCCGGGCGCTGCTGCGGGCCGCCGAGGCGGCGGCCTTCGCTCGCGACCGCATCGCCCTGCGGCTGGAGGTGCGGGCCGACAATGCCGCGGCCATCGCGCTCTACCGCGCCGAGGGCTTCCGGCCCATCGGCACCTATCTCGACTATTACGCCGATCACGAGACGGCGCTGCGCTTCGAGAAGACCCTGCGCGGCGAGCACGCGATCGATACCGGCGTGCCCTATTACGAGCAGACCACCGATTTCACCTGCGGCGCCTGCTGCCTGATGATGGCCATGGGCCGGGACATTCCGGGCTTCGTCCTGGAGCCGGTGACCGAGATCCGGCTGTGGCGCGAGGCGACGACCATCTTCATGATGTCGGGGCCGGGCGGCTGCGAGCCCTATGGCCTGGCGGTCGCCGCCCACGAGGCCGGCCTGCACGCCGAGATCCATGTGTCCGAGCCGGGCGATCTCTTCCTGGAAGGCGTCCGCAATCCCGAAAAGCAGGTGGTGATGGGCCTGGCCCAGGAGGATTTCCGCCGCCGGGCCGAGCGGTACGAGATTGCGGTCACCATTCGCCGCTTCACCCTGGACGAGCTGCGCGCCGCCATCGCCGGCGGCAAGACCGCGGTCGTGCTGATCTCCGGCTACCACATGTTCGGCAAGAAGGTGCCGCACTGGGTGCTGGCCCATGGCGACGACGGCCGTCACATCGTCATTCACGACCCCTGGGTCGCCGACGAGCGCGGCGAGACCGTCGCCGATGCGGCCAATCTTCCGATCCCCTATGAGACCTTCGACCGGATCGCGCGTTTCGGCAAGGTCGGCCTCCGGGCCGCGGTGTTTCTGTCCCGGCGCGAGGCATAGCCGTCAACAATGTCCCAGTGGGTGGTTCTCGTCGGGCGCCTGTCCGATCTCGACAACGGCGCGACGCCGCACAAGGTGATGACGGTGCGCGACTATCTCGCGCGGCCGGGCCTGTTCCGCGGCCAGCGGCCGAAGGTCATCAATCTCTCGCGCTCCTATGCCTATCAGAGCCGCGCCTATTACGCCTCGCTGCTCGCCGAGGCGCGGGGGCATCGCATCATTCCGTCGGTCGAGACGATGATCGACCTGTCGGAAAAGCAGCTCTACGACAACGCCCTGCCGGAGCTGGATTCCGCCCTCGCCAAGGCGCTGGAAAAGGGTGACCCGCTGGCTTCGCCGATCCGGATCTATTTCGGCTATGCCGAGGATCCGCGGCTGGAGCGTTTCGCCAAGCTGATCTTCGACTGGTTCCGCGCCCCGGCGCTGGAGGTCCATCTGGAGGGCGCCGAGCCCAGCGAGCGGCCGGCGGGCGCCGCCACGCCCGTGCGCCGGACCGCCGAGGCGGGCCAGCGCGACCGCAAGCCGAAGATCCGCCGCATCGGCTTTGCCGCGCCCGCCAAGCTGGACAAGGCCGAGACCGGCCGCCTGCTGGCCGCCATGGAGCGCTATACCTCCCGCGAATGGCGCGCCGCCAAGGCCAAGACGCCGGCCAAATACGCCTTCGCCACGCTGTACGATCCCAACGAGGCGCTGCCGCCGTCCTCCGTGGACACGCTCAAGCACTGGGCCCGCACCGCTGCGCGGCTCGGCGTCGAGGTCGAGCCGATCACCCGCCGGGACCTGCCGCGCCTGGCCAATTTCGACGCGCTGTTCATCCGCGAGACCACCTCGATCTCCAACCATACCTACCGCTTCGCCAGGCGCGCGATGCAGGAGGGCATGCCCGTCATCGACGATCCGATCTCGATGATCCGCTGCACCAACAAGGTCTATTGCAACGAGCTGATGGCGGCGAACGGGGTGGCCACGCCGCCCTCGGTGATGATCGGCGGCAAGGAGGATTTCCAGAAGGCGGCCGACGAGCTCGGCTTTCCCATGGTGCTGAAGATCCCCGACGGTTCCTTCTCGCGCGGCGTCAAGAAGATCGACGACATGGCCGGGCTGGTGGCCCTGGCCACGGCGTGGCTGGAGGATTCCGACCTCTTGATCGCCCAGAAGTTCATGCCGACGAAATTCGACTGGCGCATCGGCGTCCTGGGCGGCGAACCGCTCTTTGCCGTCCAGTATCTGATGGCCGGCAGCCACTGGCAGATCATCAATCACGAGACCGGCGGACGGCCCATGGAGGGCGGCTTCAAGCCCTTCTCCCTCGGCGAGGCGCCGCCCCACGTCCTCGATGCGGGCCTGCGCGGCGCGCGCTGCATCGGCGACGGCCTCTATGGCGTGGATCTGAAGGAGACCGACGACGGCGTCTTCCTCATCGAGGTCAACGACAACCCCAACCTGGAGCACGGGGTCGAGGATTTCGCCGAGAAGGACGAGGTCTGGACCCGGCTGACCCGCTGGTTCATCGACCGCATCGAACGGTAGGGGCTCGGGGGCTGCGGGGCCGGCCTGCCTCTCTGCGCCGGAGCGCCAGGGGATGGCGCTGCTTGAAGCGGGTCCCGGCGATGGGTAGACCGCAGGGGCCGACGCAACATCGGAGCGGACGATGCGCACCAATATCGAGATCGACGACCGGCTGATGACCGAGGCCATGGCCGCCGCCGGCCTGTCGACCAAGAAGGCGACGGTCGAGGAGGCCCTGCGCCGGCTGATCGCCCAGGAGCGCCGGCGCCGCGCCGTCGCCGACATGCACGGGCTGGGATGGCCGGGCCCGGACGGGCCTGCTTCCGGCGCCGGCCCGGACCCCGCAGCGGACCGATGATCCTCGTCGATGCTTCGGTCTGGATCGCCATTCTCAGGGGCGAGGACACCCGCGCGGTCGCGCTGCTGCGTCAGGCGACGGACCTGTCGGAGATCCGGATCGCCGATCTCACGCTGTTCCGGGTCCTGGCCGGCGCCCGCGACGATCGCGACGCCGACCGCATCGCCCGATATCTGCGCCAGTTCCCGATCGTGCCGGTGACGGGGGAGCGGCCGGCCGAGCGGGCGGCGGGGCTCGTCCGCATCCTGCGCAGCCACGGCATCGCCCTGGAGAGGCCTGACGCGGCGCTGATCGCGGCCCATTCCATCGCGCGGGGACACGCGGTGTTGCACGACGATCCCGACATGGCGGCGCTGGCCGCCCACTGCGGCTTGCGCACTGCCTGAGGCGGAAGCCTGTGACGGTCAGCGGCGCTGCGATCAGCTGCCGATCATCGCCGCATCGGCCCGCACGCTCTCCAGTCCCTCGCGATAAGTCGGATGGCGGAACCGGTAGCCCGCCGCCTTGATCCGGGCGTTGGAGACCCGCTTGTTCTCGCCGTAGAAGCTGCGTGCCATCGGCGAGAGCTCGGCCGCGTCGAAGGCGATTTCCGGCGGTGGTTCGACACCCGCCATCGCGGCGGCATGGGCGACGACCTCCTGGGGCGGGGCGGGTTCGTCGTCGGTGACGTTGTAGATGCCGCCGAGGCGCTTGTCCGACATCAGTCCCAGCGCGCCCGCGATATCGTCCACATGGATGCGGTTGAACACCTGGCCGGGCTTGACCAGCCGCTTGGCCGTGCCCCGGGCGAGATTGACGAAGCCGTTGCGGCCGGGTCCGTAGATGCCGGACAGGCGCAGGATGGCGAGTGGCACCCGCCGCGTCGCCGCGGCCGCCTGCCAGGCATTCTCGGCCGCGACCCTTGCCTGGGAGCGCTCCGAGACCGGTCGCGTCTCGCTCTCCTCGTCGACCCAGCCGCCATCATGGTCGCCATAGACCCCGACCGTGGAGAGATAGCCGATCCATTCCAGATTGGGGCAGCCATGGGCGATCTCGTCGCCATGCCAGCGCAGCACGGGATCGCCCGGCCGCGCATTGGCGCCGCCGACGCTGGCGCCTTTCGGGGCCGCATGGCCCGGCGGGACCGACACGAGCAGATGCGTCGCCCGGTAGAGGGCCGGCGAGATGCCGTCGGTCGGATGCTCGCCGTCGAAGACGAAGGGCTTGAGATGATGCGCCGCCAGCCTGCTGGCCTTCTCCGCCGTGCGCACGGTGACCCCGGTGACGTCGTGAGGGTCGAGCGTGTCGACGAAGTGTCCGGCCGAATAGCCATGGCCGAAGACGAAGAAGCGGGGGACGCTCAATGCCGGAACCGTCCGAAGTGCCGGTCCGGGCGCACCAGTTCACCGAGTTCGAGCCGGCCGATCCGCAGACGCCCGATCTCGGCCTCTCCCACCCGGGCGCGTCCGACGGAAAGCCGCCCGATGGCGAAGGCCCCGACCGCCAGCGCACCGATGGCAACCGCGCCGAGTGCCAGCGAACCGACGGCACCGGCGCCCATGGCCCCGGCCCCGACCTCCCCGGCGCCGAGAGCGCGGCGGCGCCGCATCGCCGTCGGCAGGGTGTTGTCGGCCCAGCGCAATGAGCGACGGGCCTTTTCCAGCGCCGCCTCGCCGGTATCGCCGGCGGCTGCCGCGACGGTCTCCGCCGCATCCCCGACCGCCGCGACGGTCGCCTTAGCCTTCCTGCCCCAGCGCATGCCACTCACTCCTGACCAGAGGATCCTCTTCCCTATCAAGCGCATCCGGTCGCCGGCGCAAGGCGTCGTCGGGCGAAAGCCGCGCCAGTGCCCACACCGCCATCGCCCGGACCAGCGGCGCCGGGTCGCCGGCGAGGCGTTCGACCGGCGGCAACAAGGCAGCCAGGCCTGAATTGCCGGCGGCAATGAGGCAGTTCGAGACAAATTTCGCCCGGCCGATGCGCTTGATCGGCGAGCCGGAAAACAGCGAGCGGAACGCCGCGTCGTCGAGGTCGAGGAGCTGCTCCAGCGTGGGCGCCCGCAGATCGTCCCGGGCGATGAGCTTGGCCTCGCTGGCTTTGCCGGCAAACTTGTTCCACGGGCAGACGGCGAGGCAGTCGTCGCAGCCATAGATGCGGTTGCCCATGGCCGCCCGGAATTCCCGCGGCACCGGAATCTTCGTCTCGATGGTGAAGTAGGAGATGCAGCGCCGCGCATCGAGCTTGTAGGGCTCGGGAAAGGCGTCGGTCGGGCAGATGTCCTGGCAGGCGCGGCAGGATCCGCAGAGATCGCGTCCCGGCGCATCCGGCGCCAGCTCCAGCGTGGTGAAGATCGAGCCGAGGAACAGCCAGGAGCCATGGGTGCGGGAGACGAGATTGGTGTGCTTGCCCTGCCAGCCGAGCCCGGCCATCTCGCCCAGCGGCTTTTCCATCACCGGCGCGGTGTCGACGAAGACCTTGGCGTCATGGGCGCCGAGCCCCGACTGGCGTGCCCGGGCGACCATCCGGCCCGCCAGTTCCTTCAGCCGGCCCTTGATGACGTCGTGATAGTCGCGGTGGCGGGCATAGACCGAGATCGCGCCGCGATCGGGGCGCTCGAGGATCGCCAGCGGATCCTCCCCGGGACCGTAATTCATGCCGAGAACGACGATCGAATGCACGTCGGGCCACAGCGCCTTCGCCGACCGGCGTCGCTCGGCGGTTTCCGGCATCCAGCCCATCGTGCCATGGCGCCCATGGGCGAGGAATTCGTCGAGCCGCGGACCGGCCGCGACGTCACCGGTACCCGGCGCGATGCCGACCGCGGAAAAGCCGAGCCGGCCGGCGTCCTCGCGGATGAAGTCGGTCAGGGTCGCGTGTGCGGTCATCGTCCCGATATAGGCTGTTCGGCGCCCTGGCGCACGGCCCGCCGGGCATGGGGCAATGTCAGAAGTCGAGCTGGACGTAGTGATGGACCGGCGGCAGGCCGCGCACGCGCTCGTTCAGCAGTGGCCGGAAGGACGGGCGCGACTTGATCCGCATGTACCAGTCTTTTGCCGACGGCTCATTCTCCCAGGGAATCTCGCCGAGATAGTCGAGGATCGAAAGTTCGGCCGCCGCCGCCAGATCGGCATAGGAAAGCCGCGGGCCGGCCAGCCAGTCGCGGCTTTCGGCGAGCCAGCCGAGATAGCGCAGATGGTGCTTCAGATTGGCCCGCGCCGCGCGGATCGCCGAAGCGTCCGGGGGGCCGCCGCCGGCTTCGGCGCTCATCTCCAGCTTGAATACCCGCTCGCGGACGAGATAGCGCGTGACCTCGCTGTCGAGCTTGCCGAGGAACCATTCGGTCAGCCGCCGCACCTCGGCCCGTTCCAGCGGCTTTTCCGGCAACAGCCGCTTGTCGCGCTGGAAGACGCCGCGGGTCTCGTCGAGATATTCGCTCGCCACCGTCGCGCCGACGATCGCCGGGCCGTCATCCTCCAGCATGACCGGAAGGGTCGCGGCCGGGTTGAGCGCCAGGAAGTCGCGCCGCTTCTCCCACGGTCGCTCCTCCAGGTATTCGGCCCGCTCGCCATATTCCCCGAGGACGAGCCGCACGAAACGCGAGGCGGCGGACATCGGATGATGGTGTAGCTTCAGCATGCGGTTGGATCTGGTGCTCTCTGGACGGATCACCCGCGCACGGGATGCCCCAATTGGAAGGTTCAATGGCGCCCCTCGGGACGTCGCCGCGCCATTGTCGCAGCCACTCGTCAATGGACTCTCAACGGGTCTGCCTTTGCTTTGGGCGAGATAGCCGGATTTGCCTGTCCGGCAAGCACGCGGGACCCCCTTGCGCGGCGATCGACGCTGCCGACACACTGCACCCCGATTCCGGCATGCGCATGGCGAAGGTCGTTTCCCTATGCCAAAGGATCGGGTAGAGGGCGCGAGAAGACGCAGGGCAGGGGGATCGTCATGGATATCGGAGCCGTCGGCGACGCCGTCATTCTGGGCATCACGGAAGGGCTGACCGAGTTTCTGCCGGTCTCCTCCACGGGCCACATCCTGCTGCTGGGCCATTTCCTCGGCTTCCAGTCCACGGCCCGCAGTTTCGAGGTCCTCATCCAGCTCGGTGCGATCCTGGCGATCCTGATCGTCTATTTCGGCCGGCTCTGGCGGATCTTCGTCACCCTGCCAACGAGTGCCCGCAGCCGCCGCTTCACTGCCGGCATCCTGCTCGCCTTCCTGCCGGCGGCCTTCGTCGGGGTGCTGGCCCACGACTTCATCAAGACCATCCTGTTCGAGACGCCGATGGTCATCTGCGTGGCGCTCATCGTCGGCGGCATCCTGCTCCTGGTCATCGACCGCATGCCGCGGGTGGTGCGCTACGACGACGTCATGGACTATCCGCTGTCGCTCTGCCTGAAGATCGGCATCTTCCAGTGCCTCGCCATGATCCCGGGCACCTCGCGATCCGGCGCGACGATCGCCGGTTCGTTGCTGATGGGCACCGACAAGCGTTCGGCGGCCGAATTCTCGTTCTTTCTGGCCATGCCGACCATGCTCGGCGCCTTTACCTACGACCTCGCCAAGAACCGCGACCTCCTGTCCCCGGACGATATAGAGCTGATCGTCATCGGCTTTGTCATGGCCTTTATCTCTGCCCTCTTCGTCGTGCGCCACCTGCTCGACTTCGTCTCCCGCCACGGCTTCGCCGTCTTCGCGTGGTGGCGCATCGGGGTCGGCCTTCTCGGCATGGTTCTGCTCCTGGTGCTGCCCGAGCAGCCCGACACGCAGGCCCCCGAGCCCCAGGCCGCGGCCCTGTCGCAGCCGGCCGCGGTCGACGCCTCGGCCGACCGCTAGACGGTTACAACGGCTGTCACAGGAGCCCGGTCACGCCGCGCCGCAGGAGGTCGAGCGAGATGACGACCAGGATCGTCGTGAGCACGAAGCGGAACAGCCGCTCGTCGATGCGCCGCAACAGTGCCGTGCCGGCGAGGGTGCCGGCAAATCCCGTGACGACCATCGCCGCGATCAGGGGCGCATAGGCGGTCAGCCCGATTCCCAGGGCGAAGAAGGCGACGCTCTTGAACAGGTGCTGGAGGAAGGTCGTCGCCGCCAGCGTCGCGACGAGTTCCGACCGGTCGTCGAAGGCCTTGGCGAAGAAGGCTGCGTTGATCGGCGCCGTCGCCCCGACAAACATCGACAGGAAGGTCGTGAACAGGCCGGCGAGCGCGAAGCCGGGCGGCCCGATCCGGCCGATCGCCGGCAGCTTCGCCAAAGCGAGAACCAGGATGAACGCCCCGAGCGTGGTCTGCAGCAGGGCTTCCGGCAGGGTCACGACGAAGCGCGCGCCAATCAGCGCGCCCAGCGCCGCCCCGACGAGGAACGGCACCAGGGCCCGGACCGCCACCGCCCGTCGCTGCACCAGCACGCGGCCGAGATTGGAGGCGAGCTGCACCAGCCCGTGCACGGGAATCAGCACGGCGACCGGCAGCACCGTGCTCATGATGGCGAGGAGCGACAGGCCGCCGCCGATGCCGAAGGCGGCCGTGGCGGCCGAGGTGAAGAAGCTCGCCACGACGAGCATGAGGGCCGTGCCGGCCGCAAGACCCGGCGGAAGCAGCGCCACGGCCATGCCGGTCAGCCGGTCACGGCCGCAGGGCATCGCGGCGCTGCAACGGCTCAGACCGCTTCGTCGTCCGGCATCCGGACGCCGCCGGCCTGGGGCTGCGGCTGGGTGAACTGGCCGTGCGGGCGAAATCGGACCAGATAGGTCGGCAGGATCGCGTCGATGGTGCGCGGCCGGATGCCGAAGGCCTCCAGCGTGCGGCCTTCGCGGATTGCCGCCTCGGACACGACATTGTCGGTCTGGAGCTGCGTGACCTGATCCGGGGTCAGCGGCGCGCCGGGCAGGAAGCGCATCACCCGGGCCATCGAACTCGCGGCGCCGAAGGGGATCGAGACGAAATGGCGCTTGCGCTCGATGATGCGCAGCATCTCCTCCATCAGCTGGCGGAAGGTCAGCACCTCCGGTCCGCCGAGCTCGTAGATCCGGCCGCCGGCGACCTTGCCGTCCACCGTGTCGGCGATCGCCTCGGCGACGTCGCCCACATAGACCGGCTGGAACTTCGTCTTGCCGCCGCCGATCAGCGGCAGGAACGGCGAGAACCGCGCCATGTCGGCGAAGCGGTTGAAGAACTGGTCCTCGGCGCCGAAGATGATGGACGGGCGCACGATGGTGGCGCCGGGAATGGTCTCCAGCACAGCCTTCTCGCCGAGCGCCTTGGTGCGCGCATACTCCGACCCGGACTGCTCGTCGACGCCGATGGCCGAAATCTGCGTCATCCCGGCGCCGATCCTGGCGGTCGCCTCGGCCACCGTGCGGGCGCCGAAGGACTGCAGCGCATCAAAGCTCTGCTGGCCGCTCTGGGCGAGGATCCCGACGAGATTGACCACATGGTCGGCGCCCTCGACCGCCCGCCCGACGGACCAAGGATAGCGCAGATTGGCCTGGATCGGCATGATCTGGCCCATATTGCCGTTCGGCTGCAGGTGATAGGCGAGATCCGGCCGCCTGCAGGCGACGCGGATGCGATGGCCGCGGCGGGCCAGCGCCTGCGTCAGATAGCGGCCGACGAAGCCCGACCCGCCGAACACCACCACCGTCTTGTTCGTGTCGACACTCATCGTAGTTCAAGCTCCTGCCTTGCCGCCGCCGTCGCCCGGTGTTCCGCCGGGCAGGGCCGGATGATTCGCGCCAACCGGCGCGGGGCCCTGTCCGCCGCGTCATAGCCGGTCTGTGGCCGCAGGTGAAGGCGCCGGGCTGCTGTCGCCCGTCGCATTTCCCGGCGGTTGCTGCCATTGCATGCCCGCGCGGCTTCACGTCTTCGCCGGAGATGGCGCAGGCGGTATTCCGCAAGCCCCGCGTCGAAGGACCACGCCGGTCCCCGGCAGGCAGCCCGAGACGGCCGCGTATCGCCGACTGGAATGCGACCTCGATACCTCCCCGACGAGCCCGGCATCAGCCGCCGATTCCGGGCAGTCCGGAGGGTCCCAAGCCACGCGAACCCCTGATCTGCCGCGCCGCGAAAGAGAAATCGCGGACCGCCGCCAAACTTCGCGAAACTGCGTTGACAGCGACCCGGCCGCCCTCTAATGCTCCGCGCCGTGCCCAGGTGGCGGAATTGGTAGACGCGCACGGTTCAGGTCCGTGTGCCGCGAGGCGTGGAGGTTCGAGTCCTCTCCTGGGCACCATTCCCCTGTTCGAGATGATCCGAAGTGATCCGAACAGTAGCCAAAACCCCCGAAATTGTTGAAGTATTGATCCGGCCTCGTCCGGGCTGTGGGTGCCCGGAAGGTGCGTTGGCAGCTTGTTGGTATGCGCTCGCTAAAGCGGCGGCATCCGATACCGGCAAACGCATGCCCGGATAGCCCTGTCCCATACGCAAATCGTGGCTTTCAGGCCCTCGGATCGTCCCTTCGACGGATGGTCGCGGCGGCAGTCGGATTCCCTTTGGTCATGTCGCGGTCTTGATTCGCATCAAGCCACATTCCGCTGCGTCTGCTAGGATGGGTCGTCAACAACCCGGCCGTAAGGTGACCAGCATGACCCTGCAGATCGGAAAATTCTTGCGCGCGACTCTCATCGTGGTTACCGGCATCTCATGTGTCGGCGTGTCGCCGGCTGTGGCGCAAAACTATCGCGGCATGAGCTGTTACGAACTCTGGTATGCCCGAAACGTCATCTACGCCGACAAGGGGTATTGCTTCGAGACCCGTCGTGCCCGAGAGGAATTCGGCCGCAACTGCTTTCCGCCCTACGGCGAGTTGACGGCCTCCGAGCAGCGGCGGGTCGCCGAGATCCAGCGATGGGAGCGCCGGAAGGGCTGTCGCTAGGCGGCCGGTTGCCGGCGACAGATTGACGCGAAGGTCGTTCGACGAGCCGGCGCCGCAGGCCTAAGTCTTCTTGTCGCAGCGCGAGGCTCAACCGGTCATGGGCCTGGCGCAGCTTGGTGTCCCTCGTTCCGCCAGGCAGCTTGTCCGGCGGGTCGAAGAGTTTGGCAGACAGTCTACATCGCGCTCACGCGGATATGCGGCATCCTCACCCCCCAACGAACCATCGCGCATGGCTGGGCTCCATCTGGTCGAGGCCCCGTTCGGCACCGACAGCCCCGCAGATCGCTGTCGGCCCGGCGGGGTGACACCAATCATGTTCGGACCTGTATCGGCCTGAAGAAAGAGTGCCGCCCTCCGTCCCATGTGATCCGATCGGTGGCGCCCCCTTGCCGGATCGCGCCTGCATATGTTCGTCTCCCGCGGTCAGCCTCGGCCTTGGTTCGTAAGGCACAAGGGCGAATTGCGGTCGCGCGACCGGCCGGTGGTGGCCATGGCCGTTAAAATTTTGGTACGGTCTTTTGTCTCAAGGCGTTATGCGGCATTGAGCTTCATGGTGGGCACCGTGAAGGAGGAAGAATGGCGGTGCGGGAGCTTCGACCACGGGATCGTGGGCCCAAGGGACGGGAACTCGACGAGGCGGCGTGGTCGGACATACGGGAACTCCTCGGCGAACGGCCGCGGCGACGGGACCTTCTCATCGAACATCTGCATCTGGTTCAGGACCGGTTCGGCTGCCTGAGTGCCGCCCATTTGCGGGCCCTGGCCGAGGAAATGCGGCTGTCCCAGGCGGAAGTCTACGAGGTGGCGTCCTTCTACGACCATTTCGACGTGGTGCGCGAAGGCGAGGCGAAGCCGGCGCCGCTGACCATCCGGGTCTGTGATTCGATCAGCTGTGCGCTGGCCGGTGCGGAATCGGTGATCGGCGAGCTGCAGGCCGGCGTCGATCCGGCCGCCATCCGCGTGGTGCGCGCGCCCTGCATGGGCCGTTGCGCCGGCGCGCCGGCGGCCCGTCTGGGGGACCGGGAGGTGGATCATGCCACCCCCGACGGCCTGCGCGCCATGGCCGCGGCCGGCGAGACCGGCGTCAATGTGCCCGAATACACCCATCTCGCCGCCTACCTGAAGGCCGGCGGCTACAAGCTGCTGAACAAGATCCGCGACGGCGCGACCCCGGTCGAATCGCTGCTCGGGACCCTGCAGGACGCAAGTCTGCGCGGGCTTGGCGGCGCCGGCTTTCCGGCCAGCAAGAAATGGGGATTCGTGCGGTCCTATCCGGGACCCCGCCTGATGACCATTAATGGCGACGAGGGCGAGCCCGGTACGTTCAAGGACCGCTATTATCTGGAGAGCGACCCGCACCGCGCGCTGGAAGGCGCCCTGATCGCCGCCCATGCGGTGGAGGCGGAGCGCATCTACTTCTACATGCGCGACGAATATCCGGCGGTGCTGCATATCCTGCGCACCGAGATCGCGGCGCTCGAGGCCGGCGGCATCGTCACGCCCGGCTTCATCGAACTGCGCCGGGGCGCCGGCGCCTATATCTGCGGCGAGGAAAGCGCGATGCTGGAGAGCATCGAGGGCAAGCGCGGCCTGCCGCGCCATCGCCCGCCCTATATTGCCGAGGTCGGCCTGTTCGGGCGCCCGACGCTGAACCACAATGTCGAGACGCTGTGGTGGCTCCGCGATATCGTCGAAAAGGGCGCGGACTGGTTTGCCGGGCTGGGCAGCCCGGGCCATCCGGGCATTCGCTCCTGGTCGGTTTCGGGCCGGGTGCGCGACCCCGGCGTCAAGCAGGCGCCGGCAGGCGTCACTGTGCGCGAGCTGATCGAGGACTATTGCGGCGGCATGACCGAGGGCCATGCGTTCAAGGCCTATCTGCCGGGCGGCGCGTCCGGCGGCATCCTGCCCGCCGCCATGGGCGACATCCCGCTGGATTTCGGCGGCGAGCTGGCGCAGCAGGGCGCCTTCATCGGCTCCCATGCGGTGGTGATCTTCTCGGATCGCGACAACATCAGGGGCGTGGCACTCAACCTCCTGCGCTTCTTCGAGCACGAAAGCTGCGGCCAGTGCACGCCCTGCCGGGAGGGCACCGGCAAGTTGGTGTCGCTGCTCGAGACGAAGGGGCCGATCGACGAGACGGCCATCCGCGATCTGGAGACCGTGCTGCGCGACGCCTCGATCTGCGGCCTCGGCCAGGCCGCGCCCAATCCGGTCAACCATCTTCTGACGCATTTTCGTGAGGATCTGTCGCAATGACCGATACGATCACCTTCACCCTCGACGGCCGGTCCGTCGCCGCCGAGGCCGGCGAAACCATCTGGGACGTGGCCAAGCGCGAGGGCACGCGCATCCCGCATCTGTGCCATGTCGACATGCCGGGCTACCGGCCCGACGGCAATTGCCGCGCCTGCATGGTGGAGGTCGACGGCGAGCGCGTGCTCGCCGCGTCCTGCATCCGCAAACCCGCCGAGGGCATGGTCGTGCACACCGCCACCGAGCGTGCGGTCAAGTCGCGCCAGATGGTGGTGGAGCTCCTTGCCAGCAACATGCGCCCACCCGAGGAAGGCCCGGACAACCAGTCGATGTTCTGGGACTGGGCCTCGTCCATGGGCGTCGCGGGCAGCGACCGCTTCCCGTCGAAATTCGCCGACGGCCATGTGCCGGCCGAATTCGACGTCACCAATCCGGCCATTGCGGTCAACATGGATGCCTGCATCACCTGCGGCGCCTGCGTGCGCGCCTGCCGCGAGGTTCAGGTCAACGACGTCATCGGCATGGCCCAGCGCGGCAACCGTGCGGTGCCGGTCTTCGACATCCACGACCCGATGGGCCTGTCCACCTGCGTGACCTGCGGCGAGTGCGTCCAGGCCTGCCCGACCGGCGCGCTCTACGAGAAGTCCCTGATGGACGGGGCGGGCACCACCCGCGCGGTCCAGGAGTTCGACAAGGTCGTCGACAGCGTCTGTCCGTTCTGCGGCGTCGGCTGCCAGACCAGTGTCGCGGTCAAGGACAACCGCATCGTCCAGGTCGACGGCCGCGACGGCTACGCCAACGAGAACCGTCTCTGCGTGAAGGGCCGCTTCGGCTTCGACTATGCCATGTCGCCCGAACGCCTGACGAAGCCGCTGATCCGGCGCGACGACGCGCCGAAGGCCGGCGACATCGACATGCGCAACGTCGATCCGCTGACCGTCTTCCGCGAGGCGAGCTGGGAAGAGGCGATGGCGCGCGCCGCCGGCGGGCTCACATCGATCATGAAGGACCATGGCGGCCAGGCGCTGGCCGGCTTCGGTTCGGCCAAGGGGTCCAACGAGGAAGCCTATCTCTTCCAGAAGCTCATCCGACAGGGCTTCGGCACCAACAACATCGACCATTGCACGCGGCTGTGCCACGCCTCGTCGGTGGCCGCGCTCATGGAAGGCGTCGGCTCCGGCGCGGTCTCGGCCCCGTTCAACGATGCGATGAAGGCCGAGTGCATCATCGTCATCGGCGCGCGCCCGACGACCAACCATCCGGTCGCGGCGACGTATTTCAAGCAGGCCGCCAAGCTGGGCAAGCAGCTCATCGTCATCGATCCGCGCGGCCAGGACCTGATGCGCCACGCCACCCACTCGCTGAAGTTCAAGCCCGGCACCGACGTGGCCATGCTGAACGCGCTGCTCCACGTGATCATCGAGGAACAGCTCTATGACGAGCAGTACATCCAGGCCAATGTCGCCGGCTTCGCGGCGCTGAAGGAGAAGGTCAAGGACTTCTCGCCCGAGGCGATGGCCGAGATCTGCAACGTGCCGGCCGAGATGCTGCGCGATGTCGCGCGCACCTACGCCAAGGCGGAGCGCTCAATCATCTTCTGGGGCATGGGCATCTCCCAGCACACCCACGGCACCGACAATTCCCGCTGCCTGATCGCGCTGGCGCTGATCACCGGCCATATCGGCCGGCCCGGCACTGGTCTCCACCCGCTGCGCGGCCAGAACAACGTCCAGGGCGCGTCGGATGCCGGCCTGATCCCTATGTACTATCCCGACTACAAATCCGTCGAGGATCCGGATATCCGGGCGAGCTACGAGAATTTCTGGGGCCAGACGCTCGATCCCAAGACCGGGCTGACGGTGGTCGAGATCATCGACGCCATCCATGACGACGCCATCAAGGGCATGTACGTCATGGGCGAGAATCCGGCCATGTCCGATCCGGACCAGGCTCATGCCCGCGCGGCGCTGGCCAGGCTGGACCATCTCGTGGTGCAGGACATCTTCCTGACCGAGACCGCCTGGCATGCCGACGTGGTGCTGCCGGCCTCGGTCCATGCGGAAAAGCTGGGCACCTTCACCAACACCAACCGGCAGGTGCAGATCGGCCGTCCGGCGCTCGACCTGCCCGGCGAGGCCCGGCAGGATCTCGACATCATCATCGATCTCGCGCGGCGCATCGGCCTTGACTGGAACTACGGCCACGTCTCCGAGGTCTATACGGAGATGGCGGCTGTCATGCCGTCCCTGAAACACATCTCCTGGGAGCGCGTGGAACGCGAGGATTCGGTCATCTATCCGGCCGACGGCCCGGACACGCCCGGCAACGAGATCATCTTCTCGACCAGCTTCCCGACCGCCGACGGCCGCGGCCGCATCGTGCCGGCCGACCTGCTGCCGCCCGACGAGGTGCCGGACGAGGAATATCCGCTGGTGCTCACCACCGGCCGCCTGCTCGAGCACTGGCATACCGGCGCCATGACCCGCCGGGCCGGCGTGCTCGACGCGATTGAACCCCAGGGCATCGCGGCGATGAACCCGCGGGAGATCGGCCGCCGCGGCCTGCACCAAGGTGAGATGATCGCGATCGAGACCCGGCGCGGTACGGTCGAGGCGATCCTGCGGGCCGACCGTGAAGTCGCGGACGGCATGGTCTTCATGCCCTTCTGCTTCAATGAGAGCTCGGCCAACATGCTGACCAATCCGATGCTCGATCCCTTCGGCAAGATTCCGGAGTTCAAATATTGCGCCGCCCGGGTCGCTCCGGCTGCTGTCACTCGCGAGGCCGCGGAGTAGGCAGCAGACGACGGCGTCACTTGCGGAGCCGCGCTGCGGCCGGCCCGCAAGCGAGCGTAACGAGAGGGAAGACATCGCCATGATGAGCAGCAAGGAAGCGGCCCATCCGTTCTATCGCCCGCTCTGGGTGCGGGTCTGCCTGGTGGCCTCGCTCGTCGCCTGGTCGGCGCTGGAGTGGTTCCACGCCGCCTCCTTCTGGGGCATCGTCACTGCGGCAGCGGCGGTCTGGGCGATCTGGACCTTCTTCGTCACCTATGACCCGAACGCGGCCAAGGACACCAACGCGGGTGCCGGCTCGCGCACGCCCAAAAGTGCACGCGAGCCGGACTGAACCTTGCGGGTGAGCCCGTTCCTCAGGGCCGCGAGGTGTCCAGCGGCCGTTCCTTGATGTCGAGGATGGCGCCGATCGCCTCGCGCAAATTCCTCGGCTGGCGGTCTTCCTGGCTCAGCACGAACACCAGCAGCGAGCGGCCGGTCACCTCGAACACTTCGCCGAAGTTGAAGACCGGCACGTCGGTGCGCTCCGGCGTGTTGGTGTCGATCAGGCAGACCCAGCGCTTGCCGTCCGGCACTTCCGGCAGGGTAAACTCCACCACGTCGTGATAGGCGTTGGTGATCATGAGCAGCGTGGCGTCGTCGCCGCGCTTCTTGATGCCGGTCGGCTGTGCCCGTCCGTCGAGCAGCATGCCGAAGCATTTCGCGCCGGCCTCGTCCCACTGTTCCTGGGCCATTTCCTCGCCGGTCGGCGACAGCCAGGTCACGTCCTTAACCTCCAGCTCCTCGTTGTATTCCCCGACGAGGAAGCGGCCGCGATGCAGGATCGGATAGGCGCGGCGCACGGCGATCAGCTTGCGGGTGAATTCCTGCAGCGCCCGGCCGTCCTTGCCGACCGCGTTCCAGTCGAGCCAGTTGATCTCGTTGTCCTGGGCATAGGCGTTGTTGTTGCCGTCCTGGGTGTGGCCGAACTCGTCGCCGGCCAGGATCATCGGCGTGCCCTGGGACAGGAGTAGCGTCGCCAGCAGGTTGCGCTTCTGGCGTTCGCGCAGCTCCTGGATCTCGGGATCGTCGGACGGGCCTTCCACGCCGTGGTTCCACGAATGGTTGTTGGAATGGCCGTCGTTGTTGTCCTCGCCATTCGCCTCGTTGTGCTTGTCGTTGTAGGAGACGAGGTCGTTCAGGTTGAAGCCGTCATGGGCGGTGATGAAGTTCACGCTCGCCCAGGGCTTGCGGCCGCGGCTGTTGAACAGATCGCCCGAACCCGAGATGCGCCGCGCAAATTCCGGCAGCATGCCCTCGTCGCCCTTCCAGTAGGCGCGGACTGCATCCCGGAACTTGTCGTTCCACTCCGCCCAGCCCGGCGGGAACTGGCCGACCTGATAGCCGCCCGGACCGATGTCCCACGGCTCGGCGATCAGCTTGACCCGGCTCAGGACCGGATCCTGGCGGCAGACGTCGAGGAAGCCGCCACCCTCGTCGAAGCCGTGCGGCTCGCGGGCGAGGATGGTGGCGAGATCGAAGCGGAAGCCGTCGACCCGCATCTCCGTCACCCAATAGCGAAGCGAATCCGCCACCATCTGCAGCACCCGCGGATGCGACAAATTCACCGTGTTACCGGTACCGGTATCGTTGATGTAGTAGCGCGGCTGGTCGGGCAGCAGGCGGTAGTAATTGGCGTTGTCGATGCCCTTCTGGGACAGCGTGGGGCCCAGTTCGTTGCCTTCGGCGGTGTGGTTGTAGACCACGTCGAGGATCACCTCGATGCCGGCATTGTGGAACTGGTTGATCATCTCCTTGAATTCGTTGACGAATGGCGTCTGCAGATAGCGCGGCGCCGGGGCGAAGAAGGCGAGGCTGTTGTAGCCCCAGTAGTTCTTCAGCCCCTTCTCGATCAGATAGCTGTCGTCGACGAAGGCATGGATGGGCAGGAGCTCGGCCGAGGTGACGCCGAGCGCCCGCAGATACTCGGCGACCCGCGCATGGGCGAGGCCGGCGAAGGTACCGCGCTCGGCCTCCGGAATGCGGGTGTTGAGCTTGGTAAAGCCCTTCACATGCATCTCGTAGGCGATCGTGCGCTCCCACGGGACCATCGGGTGAGCCGCCGATCCCCACGTGAAGGCCGGGTCGATGACGCGGCATTTGGGGATGAGATGCGCACTGTCCTGGTCGTTGAAGGACAGATCCTTGTCGGCGTGGTCGAGCTGGTAGCCGAACAGCTCCGGGCCCCATTCCAGATTGCCGACCAGCTGCTTGGCATAGGGATCGATCAGCAGCTTGTTGGCATTGAACCGGTGGCCGGCATCCGGCTCGTACGGTCCGTGGACGCGGAAGCCGTAGACCGTTCCAGGCCGTGCTTCGGGCAGGTAGCCGTGCCAGACCTCGTCGGTGTATTCGGGCAGCTCGATCCGTTCGCGCTCGGTGACGCCCTCATCGTCGAACAGGCAGAGTTCGACCTTGGTGGCGTTGGCCGAGAAGATGGCGAAATTGACGCCTAGCCCATCCCAGGTCGCCCCCAGGGGGAACGGCCGCCCCTCGCGCACCACGGCACGTTGCTGCACCTGCGGGGAGGATGGCCTCGGCGAGTCGGTCATGAACACATATCCTGGTGAGAAAGGCAGGCAGCAACGCCGTACCGGGTGATTGAGTTCCGCCTCGGCACCAGCGCGTCCGCCCGCGGTAACGTTCGGGTAAGCA
Organism: Aurantimonas sp. A2-1-M11; assembly: GCF_036549475.1. NCBI lineage: Bacteria > Pseudomonadati > Pseudomonadota > Alphaproteobacteria > Hyphomicrobiales > Aurantimonadaceae > Aurantimonas > Aurantimonas sp. A2-1-M11. The sequence continues at coordinate 68,425 of NZ_JAZHLI010000004.1, forward strand.
TAGTCGCAGGACCCGTCACCGGCGAAACGCGCTCGCGCAACTTTCGTTCGCGCCGGCCGTTCCGTCTTCGACGATCCGCGGAACAGGTGCCGCTAACCATTTCAACCGGGATCTACGGCGCTTAACCGGCATTTCATCGGTTCCGACGACGATCGGCACGAAACGTATCGAGTGAATGACGATGCCCGCCCCGACCTTTGAGCAGATCCTGGACGACGTGGCTACCAGCGAAGCCGCTGTTGCAGCTGGCAATGCCGGCATTCGCAGTTCGGCCGGTTTCTGGTCCGCCTTTGCACGCATCGCCCCGCCACGTTCGGCCCGGGCTGCCCGCCGGATGCCGGCGACGCCGGAGCCGATGGATACCCCGGAGCCGGCGCAGCCGCCGAGTATTGAACCCGCCGACATTGCGGCCGAACTCGATCTGCGGCCGGGAATGACGGCGGCCCAGTTGCAGGGGGTGCGGCGCGCCTTTGCCCGCCGCAATCATCCCGATGGCTACGGCCACGACTTCCCGGCTGAATCGACGGTGCGGATGCAGATCGCCAACGCGCTGATCGATCGGGCGCTGAAGACGGTCCAGCGCTGAGTCGCAGCGTTCCAGCGTCCTGTCCGCTTCGGATTACGCCCCCTCCGTCGCCGCAAGCTCGGCCGTGAAGCGCCTTTCGAGTTCCGGGTCGAGTTCGGGCGGAGCCAGGTTCACGTTCGCCGACAGGCGTTCGGCGATCGTTTCCAGCGCGGTGACGCGGGCGTATTTCTTGCTGTTGGCGGCGATCACCGTCCAAGGCGCGGCGGCCGTGTCGGTGCGCGCCAGCATCTCGTCGGCGGCCAGCTGATATTCGTCCCATTTGTCGCGGTTGCGGAAATCCTCGTAGGACAGCTTCCAGCGCTTCAGCGGATCGTGCAGGCGCCGTTCGAAGCGGCTGAGCTGCTCGCTGCGATCGATGTAGAGGAAGATCTTGGCGATCCTCACGCCGTCGTCGGCCAACAGCTTCTCGAAGCCGTTGATCTCCTCATAGGCGCGTTGCCATTCTGGCCCGGACGCAAAACCCTCGACCCGCTCGACCAGGACCCGGCCGTACCATGATCGGTCGAAGACGGCGATCTCGCCCCTGGCGGGCAGGCGTGACCAGAACCGCGCCAGATAATGGTGGGACAGTTCGGTCGGGGTCGGCGCGGCGATCGGCCAGACCTTGAAGCCGCGCGGATCCATGACCGCCGCCATGCGGCGGATTGCGCCGCCCTTGCCGGCGGCGTCCCAGCCTTCGAAGACGATGAGGGCCTTCTCCTTGCTGTTCAGATAGGCCTGCTGGATCTTCTGGAAGCGAAGCTGCACGGCCTGGATCCGGGCGTCGTACTCCGTGCTGTCGAGCTTCAGGCTCATGTCGAGCGCCTCGAGACGCCCCTTGCCGGTCTTGTTGCCCATGCCGTCCTCGTCGATCCGCATCCTGTCTCGCTGCCAATTAGGGCGGCGAGTGACGACGCGGAAGAGTGCCTGTCCTCGCAGCACGGGCAGGGCACCGGTGCACCTTCGGCATTTCGTCAGGCGGGCATATGGCCTACAAGCGGCCGACAGAGCGTCCCGCTTAAACCCCTGCCAGTGCGTGCCATGCACCCGACCAACCGAATGCTTCTCGGCGGCTTCCTGACCCTGGCCATCGTCATGGGCGTCGGGCGCTTCTACTACACGCCGCTCCTGCCGCTGATGCAGCGTGACTACGGCTTCGGCCCGGATATCGCGGGTATTGTGGCAGCGGCAAACTTTGCCGGCTATCTGGCGGGGTCGCTGATGGCGACCCTCTTTGCCAGGGGTGCGCTCCGGCTGGCCGCCTTCCGAATCGGCATTGTCGCCAGCATCGTCACCACCTTCGCCATGGGGCTGACCGACGACCTCGCAGTCTGGCTGGTGCTGCGCACCGTCTCGGGTCTCGCCAGTGCGTTCGCCATGATCACCGCGGCCGGCATGGTCGCCGAGGCGCTGTCCGCGATCGGCGCGGAAGCGCGGCTGAGCTGGATGTTCGGCGGGGTCGGAATCGGCATCGCCGTGTCCGGCCTGCTTGTCCACTTTGCCGCGCCCTTCTTCGATTCGGCCGAACTCTGGATGGCGGCGGGGCTCCTGTCGGCGGTCCTGGCGCCGATCGTCTTCTCCGAGATCGGCGAGCGCGAACTGCCTGCGACCATGCGTCCGCCCGATCCGCGCCGCCGTGTGCCGCGCCCGCTGCCATTCTGGCCGCTGCTGATCAACTACAGCTGCGAGGGGCTCGGCTATTCGGTCTTCGCCACTTTCATTGTCGCCATCGTCAAGTCGCGGCCGGGACTGGAGGCGATGGGCGACTGGGTGTGGATCATCGTCGGCCTTGCCGGACTGCCGAGCTGCCTGTTCTGGTCGCGGATCGCCGAGCGCTTCGGCTTTGCCGCCGCGCTCGTGGCCGCCTATGCGGCGCAGATCGTCGGCGTGATGCTGCCGGTGCTGTCGAACAGCGGCCCGGCAGCACTGGTCGCGGCGGTGCTGTTCGGCGGCACCTTCATGGGCATCACCCTCCTGACCATTCCGCTGGGGCGGCACGGGCTGGGCGGCCGCGGCTTTGCGGTGCTGACCGCAGGCTTCGGTCTCGGCCAGATGCTTGGCCCGCTGATCGCGGGCTTCCTCGTTGCGGGGGACGGCAATTACGACATGGCGCTGGCCGGATCGGCCGCGGTTCTGGGCGTCGCGCTCCTGGCGCTGGCGACGGCCATCCGGCTGCGGCCGGTCACGGCCTGAGGCGCCGGAGTTCCGCGCGTCCGGCAGGGTACACAAAGCACGCTGCTGCAGGTCAGGCCTGCGGCGCGTCGTCGGGCAGGCTGGAATCGGCGTTTTCGAGCGCCGCGATAAAGGTGTCGCACCAGATTTCAGACGTTCCGGCAAAGACCGCCTCGCGCATCCCTTGCCAGCGCCGCATGCGCTCGTCGAAGGGCATGGTCAGGGCCCGCTGCAGGGCACGCGCGACGTCATCGGTGGAGTAGGGATTGACGATCAGCGCGTCGGGAAGCTCGGCCCGCGCCCCGGCAAAGCGCGACAGGACGAGGACGCCCGGATCGTCGGGATCCTGCGCGGCGACGAATTCCTTGGCGACGAGGTTCATGCCGTCGCGCAGCGGCGTCACCAGGCACACCCGGGCCGCGCGGTAGATGCCGGCCAGCGCCCGGCGGGTGAAGCCGCGGGTCATGATCTGGATCGGCGTCCAGTCGAGGGTGGCGAAGCGGCCATTGATGTGGCCGGCCAGTTCCTCCAGTTCGCGGCGCAGCTCGACATAGGCGTCGAGTTCGGAGCGCGACAGCGGCGCCACCTGCAGGAACTGCACGTTGCCGCGATTCTCCGGGTAATCCTCCAGCAGCCGCTCGAAGCCGCGGAAGCGCTCCACCAGGCCCTTGGAATAGTCCATGCGGTCGACGCCGACGATCTGCAGCCGTTCTCCGGCCATGTCGCGCAGCATCTCCTCGTGTTCGCTGGCTTCCGGCGAGACCGCGAAGCGCTCGTAGCCCGGCGCGTCGATGCCGATCGGGAAGACCCGCGCGGTCACCACCCGGTCGCCGACGCGGATGCGGTTGTCGGACAGCTTCTCGCCGCCGAGTTCGCGGATGCAGAAGGCAACGAAGTTGCGCCGGTCCGTGTCGGTCTGGAAGCCCACCAGGTCATAGGCGAGCATTGCCCGGACGATGTCGTGGCTGGCCGGCAGCGCCGTGAAGATCTCCGGCGGACAGAACGGGATGTGCAGGAAGAAGCCGATCCGACCCTTGAAGCCGCACTGGCGCAGCTCCGAGCCGAGAAAGAAGAAATGGTAGTCATGGACCCAGACGATGTCGTCCTCGTTCAGGAGGGGCGCCAGCCGGGCGGCAAAGCGCTGGTTCACGGATCGGTAGATCCGCTCCGACTGCCGGTCGAACTGGGCGAGGTCGAGCCGGTAGTGCAGCAGAGGCCAGAGCGAGCGATTGGAATAGCCGAGATAGAAGCCGTCGAGCTCTTCCTGATTCATGTCGATGGTGGTCATCGACACGCTGTCCTGCACCTCGGTCTTCGCTTCGCTGAACGTGCCCTGCTCGGACGTCTCGCCGCTCCAGCCGAACCACAGGCCGCCGCGCCGCTTCAGCGCATCGGACAGCCCGACCGCCAGGCCGCCGGCCTTGCCCTCGTCGTTGAGGGGGCCGACCCTGTTCGATACCGCCACCAGTCGCCGCCGCGCGTCCGCCATCGTCTCCCGTCCCCTTCTGCGAAGCCGCGTCCCCGGCCTCTTTGCTCATCGTCGTGTCGCTGCCAGCGGCGCTCGTCAGGAGGCCGCCGCGATCCAGGCGTGCACGGCGGCGATGTCCTTCAGCCGGAACTCCGCCACGCTCGCCTTCTCGGCGCCGCCGACCTTGATGGAGACCCCGCCTTCGTTGCGCACGTGGCGCAGCGCGAACTCGTCCGTCGTGTCGTCCCCGACATAGACCGGAATGCGGCCGGCAAAGGGCGCGTCCTCCATCATGGCGGCGACGGCCTTGCCCTTGTCCATGCCGGCCGGATGCACCTCGACGATGCAGTCGCCATGCATGACGACGAGGTCCTCGCGGCCTTCGGTCGCCTTGGCCATGATGCGCTCGGCGAGGTCCTTCAGGTCCGGCGCCGTGCGGTAGTGGATGACGAGGGCGGTGTCCTTGTCCTCCAGATGCAGGCGCTGGTTGGCCTCGAGCGCGGCGGCGATTGTGTTGCGCACCGGATCGAGGGTCTCCGGGCCCGCCAGCCGCTCCACCTCGCCGTCGGGGCTTCGCCGGCGCTCCAGACCGTGCACGCCGGCCGCGGCGAAGCGGGCAGGGGACAGGAACCGGTCGAGATCGGCGATGCGCCGGCCGCTGACGACCGCGAGGGCGCCACCCAGCCGTCTGGCCAGGCTCGCCAGTTCGTCCCGCGCGCCGGGCGCGATCGCCACGGCCTGCGGGTCCTCGACGAGTTCGACCAGCGTTCCGTCGAAGTCCAGGAAGGCGGCGTGACGGGTGGTGTCGAGGGCGGGGGGAATGGCGAAATCATGAGTCATATCGGTTGCATTACATAGCACCTGCAGCGCCGGAAGCCATACGATCGATACGAAAGTCGGGCTGTTCCGGCCGCTTTCCGGCGCCCGGAACCGGGCCTGCGGGGCCGGTGCGCGACCGCATCGGCCCGAAAATCAGGATCGATTTTCGGAAAGCACGATGCGGATAGTCAGACGGTTAGAGCGTTCTTTGTGCGTCCTTCCGGACGCACGGCGCTTTAGCCGGCACCGGGGCAGGGCTGCGTCGCAAGTCCCAGTCGCGCCAGCGTCGCGGCGTCGGCCATGGCCGAGATCGGCAACCCGTGCGCGCGCTGGAAGGTGGACAGCGCAGATTGGGTTGCGGTACCGAAGATTCCGTCCACTGCGAGGCGATGACCATGGGCGACGAGCGCGCCCTGCAGCCGGCGAACGGCGTCGCCGCGCGCCCCGCGGCGCAGGTCCTGCAGCGGCGGGTTCGTACCCAGCAGGCGCCGGGCGGTGCGCAGCGCTTCGGCGATCTTCTCGTCATAGCGGTTGCGACGATAGGCGGGGCCGTTGTAGCCGCGGGCAAAACCGGCGACGTCGCCGGCGACGAGACGATCCGCCAGCCTACCGGTGGCGAGGAACCGTGCCGCGATCTCGAACTGGCCCTCGGCCGATGCGCGCGCTGCCGCTGCCAGATCCGCCGCGCCGCCATAGCCCAGCGCCTTCCAGTGGGCGTCCATCACCTGGCAGAGACCCCAGGACACCGAGGCGCAAGCCGCCGTCCTGTCGATGGCCGCCGCTGCCTCGAAGAGCTGCCAGCGGGCGCTCTGGGCGGAAGGGTTGCGGACCCGCCCGGCGCGCGGATCTGCCAGCCCGGCGGCCCTGGCGCGGCTGCGGGCGGCGGGGGCCAGCAGCCGGTCGAAATAATGACCCTCGAAGCGGATCAGCGGTTCGCGCCGATCGGCGAAATGCGCAAAGGCCACCGCATTGGTTTCCACGAGCGCGACCGCCAGAAGCACCGCCGCGTCGATGCCACCGGTCTCCGACACCCGGCACGCCGCATTCAGGACCGTTTCGTCCACCCTCATCGTCGTCTTCCGCTCCATCCATCCGCCACCAGTGTCGCAGGGGTTCGGAAAGCGGGGACAAGACGGCCGCCCCATCGGGTGACGGGGCGGCCGGGTAAGGTCGTTGGAAGAGGCGGGCGTCAGGCGGCCGTGGGCAGGCTCCGCTCGGCTGCCGGGACCGGCCGGAAGCCCCCGGCATGGGGCCGTGCATAGCGGGCCTCGACCTCACCGGCGATCATGTCCGCGGTGACCGCCGAGAGCGTCCAGCCCAGATGGCCGTGGCCGGTATTGTAGAAGACGCCGGCGGCGCGGCCGGCGCCGACCCGCGGCATCATGTTCGGCATCATCGGGCGCAGACCCGCCCAGGGCACGACCGAATCTGTCGCGATCTCGGGGAAGCGGGTGCGGCACCAGTCGACCAGCGGCCGGATGCGGGCATCCTTGATGTCGCGGTTCTCGCCGGCGAATTCGGCGGTGCCGGCGATCCGCAGCCGGTCGGCGCCGAGGCGGCTGGTGACCACCTTGGCGTGGTCGTCGAGCAGGCTCACCCAGGGCGCACCGGCCCGGCTCGCCGCGTCGGCGAGGTTCACCGTCACCGAATATCCCTTCACCGGATAGATGTTCACCCGGTCGCCGAGCTGGCGCGCGAAGGCGCGGCTGGCGACCCCGGCACAGACGATGATGCCGTCGAAATGTTCCAGCCGCGGTGCCGCGGCCGGTTGGCGCCCGTCCCGCCAGGTCACCTCGACGCCCTGCGCGCCGCGCGACCGCAGCTTGCGCACGTCCGCATCGAAGGCGAAGGTCGCGCCGTGCCGCCGGCAGGCCTCGGCGAGGCGGCGGGTATATTTGTGGATGTCGCCGGTGAAGTCGGATTCGGTGAAGAAGCCGCCGACGAAATCCCCGCGGATGGTGGGCTCGATGGCGGCGATCTCGGCCGGCGTCACGGCGTCGCGGCGCAGGCCGCCCTTCGCGAGCAGGCGGTTCACATCGGCGGCGTGCGCCATCTCCGCGCGGTCCTCATAGACATGCAGGATGCCGCGCTTTTCGGCATCGAAGTCGAAGCCCTCGCGCTCGGCCGCCTCCAGCAGATGCCGGCGTGCCGCGATCGCCAGCCGGGTGGTGGCGATGGTGTTGGTCTCGTAGCTGCGGGCGGCGAGGACGAATTCCATCATCCAGGACAGCTTGTGCCAAGACGGGGACGGATGGACGAGCAGCGGCGCATCCTTGCGCAGCATCCATTTCAGCCCCTTCAGGAAGGTGCTCGGCTGGTTCCAGACTTCGGCGTTGGAGGCCGAGAGCTGGCCGCCATTGGCAAAGGAGGTTTCCATGGCGGCATGGGCGTGACGGTCGAAGACGGTCACGTCGAAGCCCCGCAGGACGAGCTGATAGGCAGTGGTGACACCGGTGATGCCGGCGCCGATGACGGCGATGGAGGTCATGACGATCCTTTCGCCCCGCCGCAGCGGGGGCGTCGTTCATGCCCCTCCCGTCATGAGCCTGAGAGCTTCGCGGCCGCGGAAGAATTTCCGGCGGACACTTTCTCCTTCGGCGGACGACCAAGACGGCCGTCGCTCTTCGGAATTTGCAGTGACGCAGGCGGTCCTTCTGCCTGAGAGTTTCCGGGGCGGTTGCTCCTTCGGCGCCGGCCTTGCGGCCGGTCTCTCCCGCTTGCGTCTGTAGTACCCATTCTAGGCCGTCCGCGGGCCTGCGGCAAGCGGCGCCGTATCGGCCTTTGTGCCGGGGCTCGCATGCCGGCAGCGCGGGACTGCCCGCGCAGCGGGCCGCAGATCAGTCGAGGCGGCGACCGCTGGCGGCGTCGAAGCGGTGCACGGCGGCCAGCGACGCGGCGGCGCGCACCGGCGTGCCCGGCTCGAGGTGGCTGTAGCCGGCCACCCGCACGGCGATCTCCGGGCCCTGGTTGGGCAGGGCGCCATAGACGTAGCTTTCGGCACCGACCACCTCGACGCCGGTGACCGTCAGGTCGCAGACGAACTCGCCGTCGACAGCGGGCGTGTCAGCGAGAAGCCGCATGTGCTCGGGGCGGATGCCGAGGGTCATCGCGGCAGGGGTCGTCGCGGCCAGCGCGTCGAGACCTGTGATGCCGGTCACGCCGCTCTTGCCGTCGCCGAGCGGGACGAGGTTCATGGCCGGGGAGCCGATGAAGGTGGCCACGAACAGGCTGGCCGGACGCTCGTAGATCTCCATCGGCGAGCCGGCCTGCTCGATGCGTCCGGCATTCAGGACGACGAGCCGGTCGGCCAGCGTCATCGCCTCGAGCTGGTCGTGGGTGACGTACAGGCTGGTGGTGGCGAACTGGCGCTGCAGGCGGCGGATCTCGGCGCGCATCTGCACCCGCAGCTTGGCGTCGAGATTGGACAGCGGCTCGTCGAACAGGAACGCCGCCGGCTCGCGAACGATGGCGCGGCCCATGGCAACGCGCTGGCGCTGGCCGCCGGAGAGCTGCCCCGGCCTGCGCGACAGGAGCGGCGCGATCTCCAGCACCTTCGAGGCCTCGTCGACGCGTCGGGCGATCTCGTCCTTCGCCATCTTGCGGTTCTTCAGGCCGTATTCCAGGTTCTGGCGCACGGTCATGTGCGGATAGAGCGCGTAGTTCTGGAACACCATCGCGATGTCGCGCTTGGCCGGCTCCAGCTCGTTGACCACCCGGTCGCCGATGGTCACCGTCCCCGACGTGATCGCTTCCAGCCCTGCCACCATGCGCAATAGGGTCGACTTGCCGCAGCCGGAGGGGCCGACGAGGACGACGAACTCGCCGTCGGGGATCTCCAGCGAGACGCCCTTCACGGCCTCCACATTGCCGGCATAGACCTTGCGCACGTCCCTCAGTTCGATGCCTGCCAAGACTACTTCTCCGCTTCGACGAGGCCGCGCACGAACCAGCGCTGCATCAGGACGACGACCAGGACGGGAGGCGCGATCGCCAGGATCGCCGTCACCATGACGAGGTGCCAGGGCGTATCGGCGTCGGCGAAGGACACCATCTTCTTCAGGGCGATGACGATCGTGTTCATCTGGTTGTCGTTGGTGACGAGCAGCGGCCACAGATACTGCGTCCAGCCATAGATGAAGAGGATCACGAACAGCGCCGCGATGTTGGTCTTGGACAGGGGCAGCAGGATGTCGCGGAAGAAGCGCATCGGCCCGGCAGCGTCCACCCGCGCCGCCTCGACCAGTTCCGAGGGGATGGTCATGAAGAACTGCCGGAATAGCAGCGTTGCCGTGGCCGAAGCGATCAGCGGCAGGATCAGCCCGGCATAGGTGTCGATCAGGCCGAGATCGACCATCACCTTGTAGGTCGGCAGGATGCGGACCTCGACCGGCAGCATCAGGGTGATGAAGATGAGCCAGAAGAAGGTCATGCGCAGCGGAAAGCGGAAGAACACGATCGCGAAGGCCGACAGGATCGAGATGACGATCTTGCCCACCGCAATGCCCAGCGCCATCACCGAGGTGTTGAACAGCAGCGTCCAGACGCTGACCCCGCCGATCCGGTCGACGCCGCCGAACAGCGCCTCGCTGTAATTGTCGAGGAACTGGTCGCCCGGCAGCAGCGGCAGCGGCGGCCGCAGGATGGTCTGCAGTGTCTGCGTCGAGGCGACGAAGGTGTAGTAGATCGGGAAGGCGACGATCAGAAGGCCCAGCACCAGAAGCACGTGGGCAACTGGCCGGCCGATGGGGCTGCGCTCGATCATGGCCGGCTGTCCTGACGCTCAACCATAGTGCACCCGGCGTTCCACATAGCGGAACTGCACCGCCGTCAGGGCGATGACGATCGCCATCAGGATCACTGACTGGGCCGCCGAACTGCCGAGGTTGAGATTCACGAAGCCGTCGACATAGACCTTGTAGACCAGCGTTTCGGTCGCCCGCGCCGGCCCGCCGGCGGTGACGGAATCGATGATGCCGAAGGTGTCGAAGAAGGCGTAGACCGTGTTGACGACCAGGAGGAAGAAGGTGGTCGGCGCGATCAGCGGGAAAACGATGGTCCAGAAGCGCTTGGTGGAACCGGCGCCGTCGATCGCCGCGGCCTCGGTCAGCGATTTCGGGATCGACTGCAGCGCCGCCACGAAGAACAGGAAATTGTAGCTGATCTGCTTCCAGGCCGCGGCCACCACCACCAGCAGCATGGCCTGGTCGCCGTTCAGCAGCGGATCCCAGTCATAGCCGTTGCGCCGCAGCATGTAGGCGAAGGTGCCCATGGCCGGGTTGAACATGAACAGCCACAGCATGCCGGCGACGGCCGGGGCCACCGCATAGGGCCAGATCAGCAGCGTGCGGTAGAAACCCTTGCCGCGCGTCACCTTCTCGGCTGCCGAGGCGAGCAGCAGCGCCAGGGACATGGCGAGGAGGGCGGTCGAGATCGAGAAGACCGCGCTCACCTTCACGGCGTTGAGATAGCTGGGGTCGTCCAGCACCGACCGGAAATTGGCGAGGCCGACGAATGTCGTCTTCAGCCCGAACGGGTCCTGCCGCAGCACCGACTGGAAGAGCGCCTGGCTTGCCGGCCAGTAGAAGAACACCAGGGTGATCGCCACCTGCGGCGCGAGCAGCAGATAGGGCAGCCACTTGTTGGGAAAGACGGCTTTCGACACGGCGTCTCTGAAACTGGGTCGCCGCGGCGGGGCGGGGGCGACGGGAAGGAAACGCCGGGCGACCTGGCCGCCCGGCGTCGATGGATGATGGCGCGGGCGCTTACTGCGCTTCGGCGATCGCCTCGTTGCCGAGCTCGACAGCCTTGTCGAGGGCGGTCTGGGCGTCCTGCTGGCCCGACAGCATCAGCTCGAACTGCTCGTTCTGGATGTCGCGCAGCTGCGGCAGGTTCGGCAGGCGCACGCCCTTGGAGTTCTCGGTCGGCTGCTTGCCCATCATCTGCGTGATCGGCGTCTCGCGGCCGGGGTTCTCCTGGTAGAAGCCCGATTCCTTGGTCGCGTCATAGGCGGCGGCGGTCACCGGCAGGTAGCCCGAGACCTGGTGCAGGCGCGACTGGATCTCGGTCTGGGACAGGAAGTTGAAGAACTCCCCGATGCCCTTGTACTCCTCGTCCGACTTGCCGCCGAAGACCCAGAGGCTGGCGCCGCCCGGGATGGTGTTCTGCGGGGCGCCTTCGGCATTGGCGTCGTAGGGAAGCTGGCCGATGCCGTAGTTCAGGCCGGACTTGACGATGTCGCCGAGACCGCCGGAGGATTCCGTCAGGATTCCGCATTCGCCCGACAGGAAGAGCTGCTTGGCTTCCGAGGTGCGGCCGCCGTAGCGGAACACGCCGTCCTTGGCGAGATCGGCGATGGCCTGGAAGTGCTCGACATAGAGCGGTGCGTTGATCTTCAGCTCGACGTCGGTGCCGGCCAGGCCGTTCTCGTTCGTGCCGTAGGGCACGTTGTTCCAGGCCGCGAAGTTCTCCAGGTGGATCCAGGTCAGCCAGGTCGAGGTGTAGCCGCACTCGGCCGCGCCCGATTCCTTGATCGTGCGGGCGGCCTCGAAGACTTCCTGCCAGGTCTGCGGCGGGCTGTCGACGTCGAGGCCGGCCTTCTCGAAGACGTCCTTGTTGTAATAGAGGATCGGCGAGGACGAATTGTACGGGAAGGACAGCATCGTGCCATCCGGCTTGGAATAATAGGCAACGATGCCGGGCAGGTAGTTCGCCTTGTCGAAGCTGTAGCCTGCGGCTTCCAGCACCTCGGCGACGGGCATGACGGCGCCCTCGGCGCCCATCATCACGCCGGTGCCGACGTCGAACACCTGGATGATCGCGGGCGGCTGCTGGGCGCGGAAGGCGGCGATGCCGGCATTCAGCGTCTCCGGATAGGTGCCCTTGAAGACCGGGGTGATCTTGTACTCGTCTTGGCTCTCGTTGAATTCCTTGGCGAGCGTGTCGACGACTTCGTTGTTGGCGCCGGTCATGGCGTGCCACCACTGCAGCTCGGTCACGGCGAAGGCCTGACTGGCGCCGGCGATCAGCGCGCCCATGGCGACGGCGGCGCCCAGAATTTTGCGGTTCATCATGTGTTCCTCACCCTTGATGCGACTCTCGGGCCCTGTTGCCGAGCTCGTTGCAAGCCGCTTGTCTAGGAGTGCTTCAAAACCGCTCCATGACACAAGCATGAAGCTTCGATGACGGTGGAAAATCTGTCGAAAGGCCCGTGAATTCTTGATTCCGGCGCACAGGGTGCGTCTTCGGCGAGGCATTGCGGCCCGAAATCATCCCTGGCTCGCGGAGGTCGATGAGCGACGCGGGCGAGGATCGCCTGTCGGCATTTTCAAAGCCGTTCGCAAGGGTTATGGATCCCTCGCGGCGCGGCCGGGTCCTGAGGAGCGAAGGCCAGCGCTGCGACACGCCATTGGGGAGCCACGCATGGCCTTGATCACTTATCTGACGAAGATCCAGTTCGAGGTTGGCGCCGCCGCGCTTCTGGCCACCGAACTCCACGAGCTCGGCCTCGGCACCCCGATGATCGTTGCCGACAAGGGCATCGTCGCCGCCGGTCTGGTCGAGCGGGTGCTCGCGGCCGCCGGCCTGCCGGCCGATACCGTGGTCTTCGACGGCACCCCCGAGAACCCGACGGAGGCGGCGGTCCACGCCGCGCTGGCGCTCTATCGCGAACATGGCTGCGACAGCCTGGTGGCGATCGGCGGCGGCTCGCCCATCGATCTGGCCAAGGCCGTGTCGCTGCTGGCGACCCATCCAGGACCGCTGGAGCAATATGCGGCGATCCTCGGCGGCATTCCGCGCATCACCGCCGACAAGCCGCCGCTGGTCGCCATGCCGACGACGGCGGGGACCGGCAGCGAGGTCGGGCGTGCGGCGCTGGTCACGCTGGAGGACGGGCGCAAGCTCGGCTTCATCTCTCCCCACATGATCCCCAGCGTGGCGATCTGCGATCCAGAATTGACCTTGGGCCTGCCGCCGGCGCTGACTGCCGCCACCGGCATGGACGCCGTTACCCATTGCATCGAGACCTACCTGTCGCCGCGCTACAATCCGCCGGCCGAGGCGATCGCGCTGGACGGGCTTGCCCGCGCCATGCGGTGGATCCGCCGCGCCGTCGAACGCGGCGACGACATCACCGCGCGCAGCGAGATGATGATGGCGGCGCTGCAGGGGGGCATGACCTTCCAGAAGGGGCTCGGGGCGGTCCACTCGCTGTCGCATCCGCTGGGCGGGCTGAAGAGCGTGCGCCTGCATCACGGCACGATCAATGCCATCCTCCTGCCGGCGGTGCTGCGCTACAACGCACCGTCTGCCGAAGCGAAGTACCAGGCCCTCGCCGGTGCGATGGGTCTGGAGCCGGGCGCCGACCTCGCCGCGGCGATCACCGCGCTGAACCGCGATCTCGGCCTGCCGACGACGCTGTCGGAGATGCAGGTGCCGCGCGAAAGCTTTGCGGCCGTGGCCGAGGGCGCAGAGAAGGACCATTCGACGGCCACCAATCCGCGGCCGGCGGTCGCTGCCGATTTCCTGCGACTGCTCGAGGAAGCCTGGGCCTGAGGCGAACGTCGGCCGGCTCCGGTCAGGGGCGGGGTATCAGATCCGAGGCCGGGCGACAGCCGCCCGGCCTCGGTGTCGTTCGGGGTGTCAGGCGTTCGGCTTGGGCCTGGGGCGGCGCGGCTTGGCGCTGCCCGGGCCGGTGCCGCCCTTGCGGTTGAACGGCTTCTTGCCGCCCGGCTTGCCGAAGCCGCCCTTGCGGTCGAAGTCGCCGCCCCCCGGCGCCGCCGTGGTGGAGATGGTGATGTCGTCGCCGTCGCTGACTTCGGCGGCATCGGCAAAGCGCCTGGCGACGCTCTCGGAAATCTCGAACTTTGTCTCCCGGTCGAAGATCTTGATCATCCCGATCTCCTGCCGGGTGATCTTGCCGCGCCGGCACAGCAGCGGCAGGATCCATTTCGGATCGGCATTGTTGCGCCGGCCGACATCCATGTGGAACCAGACCATCGGACCGCTGGCCTGCTCGCGCTCCTTGCGGGCGCCACGATCCTTGCCCTCGGAAAAGTCCTTCCCGGCCTTCGGATCGGGGCCATAGCCCGGATCGAAGACGTCCTCGGGGGCGGGCAGGCGCGAGCGATAGAGCCGCGCGAGCGCCGCTGCCACGTTTTCCGGCGTGTGCTGTTCGAGCAGGGTGCGGGCAGCCGCCAGATCTTCCTCGCTCGATTCCTGCGACAGGATCGGGTCGGTCAGCAGCCGGTTCTCGTCCAGCTTGCGGATCGCGTCGGCCGAGGGCGTGCCGCCCCATTCCGCCCGGATCCGGGCTTCGGCCAGAAGCCGCTCGGCCTTGCGCCGGCGCGAGATCGGCACCAGCAGCACCGAGATGCCTTTGCGCCCGGCCCGGCCGGTGCGGCCACTGCGGTGTTGCAGGGTTTCGGCGTCGCTCGGCAGGTCGGCGTGGATGACGAGGGCGAGGCCCGGCAGGTCGATGCCGCGCGCCGCCACGTCGGTGGCCACGCACACGCGCGCGCGCCCGTCGCGCAGGGCCTGCATGGCCTGGTTGCGCTCGGCCTGGCCGAGTTCGCCCGACAGGGTCACTGCCGAGAAGCCGCGTTCCAGAAGGCTCGAGGACAGGTGCCGCACCGCTTCGCGGGTGTTGCAGAACACGATAGCGCTCGGCGCGTCGTTGAAGCGCAGCACGTTGACGACCGCATGTTCGAGCTCGTTCGGCGCGATGCGGATCGCCTTGTATTCGATGTCGGCATGGGCGGCGCTGCTGCGCGTCGCCTCGATGCGCAGGGCGTCGCGCTGGTAGCGCTTGGCCATGGTCGAGATGATCTTCGGCAGCGTGGCCGAAAACAGCAAGGTACGCCGCTCGCGCGGCGTGGCTTCCAGGAGGAACTCCAGATCCTCGCGGAAGCCGAGATTGAGCATCTCGTCGGCCTCGTCGAGGACCAGCGCCTTCAGGGCCCCGATCTGCAGCGCGCCGCGCTCCAGATGGTCACGCAGCCGGCCCGGCGTGCCGACGACGATGTGCGCGCCCTGCGCCAGCTTGCGCTTTTCGGCGCGCGGATCCATGCCGCCGACGCAGGTCACGATTTCGGCGCCGGTATTGGCGTAGAGCCAGGACAGTTCGGTCGTCACCTGCATCGCCAGTTCGCGCGTCGGCGCGACGATCAGCGCCATCGGTGCGCCGGCGGCGCCGAAGCGCTCGGCCTCGCCGAGCAGCGTCGGGGCGATGGCAAGCCCGTACGCGATGGTCTTGCCCGAACCCGTCTGGGCCGAGACGAGGAGGTCGCGACCCGCCGCCTGCGGCTCCAGGACGGCATCCTGCACCGGGGTCGGGTCGACGTAACC
This sequence comes from Aurantimonas sp. A2-1-M11, assembly GCF_036549475.1. Taxonomy (NCBI): domain Bacteria; kingdom Pseudomonadati; phylum Pseudomonadota; class Alphaproteobacteria; order Hyphomicrobiales; family Aurantimonadaceae; genus Aurantimonas; species Aurantimonas sp. A2-1-M11. The sequence goes on from NZ_JAZHLI010000004.1 coordinate 83,793, forward strand.
GCGCTCTGCGAGCGCGTGAGCGAGTGGCGTGCTCGTTGTACGGAACGGCATCTGGTAATCCTTGGGTATCGGCAGTGGCGGCGGCAACGAGCATGCGCGCGAGTGGCTGCATTTCCGCCCAGCCGCGCTTCCTATTGCACAGGCCGGGCCACGGCTCAACCGAGACGGCACCGGTGACGCCTCGTGCGGTGTCGGCGAACCGGCGTTTGCTCCGGCTTTTCCCGCCGGATCGCTCACTCGCTGCAGCCTGCCGCAGCGGAATCTCGCCCTGAGGCGCGTCCCGCCGCTTGCATCGCGAGCCATTGCCCACCATTCTGTCTCGGCGCGCGGGCGGTATGCCCGGCGCCGACTGGAAAAACAGGTAGTAAAATGGCTCAGACTGGTACGGTGAAGTTCTTCAACATGGACAAGGGCTTCGGCTTCATTAGTCCGGATGCGGGCGGAAGCGATGTGTTCGTGCACATCTCGTCCGTCGAGCGCTCCGGAATGACGTCCCTCACGGAGAATCAGAAGGTTTCCTTCGACACGGAGCCCGATCCGCGCGGCAAGGGACCCAAGGCGGTCAACATCCAGCCGGCATAATTCGGCCTGCGGGGCGGCAACGTCCGCTGCCGAACGGCCCGCCGCGAGGCGGTGCCCCGGCACGCCCCGAGGCGCCCCCTGATCGTCCTGCCCGCAGACGGGCCTGATCGCCGCATCGGCCAGCCCGACGCGATCGCCCGGTTGCCCGCCGCGGGTAGCTGATACATGACCGTGCCGGACCTTCGCATGGCCCGGCACGGCAAAGAGTCCGATCGATGTTCTTCACGGCCGACACGCACTTCAACGATCCGCGGGTCCTGCGGATCGACAGGCGTCCCTTTGCCAACCTTGCCGACCATGATGCGGCACTGATCGATCGCTGGAACGATATCGTGGGACCGGACGACATCGTCTGGCATCTCGGCGATTTCGCGCGCGGCGATGCCGCCGCCAAAGCCGCTCTTCTGGCTCGCCTCAACGGCCGCAAGCAGCTCGTCACCGGCAACAACGATAATCTCGACACGCTCGAAGCGCCCGGCTGGGAAACGGTCCAGGCCTATCGCGAACTCACCATCGACGATCACCGCGTGGTGCTGTGCCATTACGCCTTCCGGACCTGGAACGGCATGGGCAAGGGCGCGATCGACCTGCACGGCCACTCCCACGGGCGGCTGAAGCCGATGACCCGGCAGTTCGACGTCGGCGTCGATGCCTGGGATTACCGGCCCGTCACGCTCGACGACATGCTGGCGTCGCGGCCGCGCCGCGGCAAGGCGGTCGAACTCACACCCTGACGGGGCGTGCGTCCGCCGGCACGCACAGACGGATTGCTACTCCTTATCACACCGCCAGCGGCAGGCGGATGGTCTGGTCGAACCCACCGCCGGCCCGGTTGGCGACGCTGATCGAGCCGCCGGTCTGGTCGACGATCTCCTTGGCGATGGCCATGCCCAGCCCGGCGCCCGGCTTGAACTGGCGGCGGCCGAGATCGACCCGGAAGAACGGTTCGAAGGCCCGCCCGATGAGATGCTCGGGAATCCCCGGCCCGTCGTCGGCGAGGCTGACGACAGCCTCGTCGCCGTCGCGGGCGAGCGCCACGCGGGCGCCGCCGCCATGCATCGCGGCATTGTCGACGAGGTTGCGCAGGGCGCGCTTGACCGCCAGCGGCCGGGCCCGGATCGACAGCGGCGGTCCGTCGAGGACGGGCGGCTCCACCGGCCGGCCGATCTCGCGCAATTCGCCGATGATCTCGCCGAGCAGGCGGTCGAGCCGCACCGGCTCCAGCGCGCCGTCGTCCACCTCCTCGCGCACTAGCCGGATGGCGCTGTCGGCGATGCGGTCGAGCTCGGCCAGGTCCTTCAGCCAGACCTCCCGGTCCTCCTCGGGCAGGAACTCGGCGCGCAGCCGCATCCGCGTCATCGGGGTGCGCAGGTCATGGCCCGCCGCCGCCACCAGGCGCATCCGGCTTTCGACCGCCTCGCGTACCTGCGCGGTCAGGCGGTTGAGCGCGGCAGCCGTGGCGCGCACCTCGGCCGGCCCGTCCTCCGGCACATGGGCGGGCAGGCCGTCCCGTCCGACGGATGAGACCGCCTCGTCCAGAATTCGCAAGGGGCGGGTCATCTTCGTCGCGGCGAAGAGCGAGACGGTGGCGGCGCCGACGACGATCAGCGCCATGCAGAAGACGAAGACGGGCCAGTTGCGTGGCGGAAAGCCCGGATAGGGCAGATAGGCCCAGCGGCCGGGCGCAAATTCCAGCGCCATCTGCCGGGTACGCGCTTGCGGATCGCCGACGATCCGCACCGGAATTGCCAGGCCCTTTTCTGCCAGCGCCTCGGCGATGCCGCGCGCGTCGCGCACCCGCCTGTCGTCCTCCTGGACCGGTTCCGGCCCGACGGCCACCGCGAGCCGCTCGGCGGCCGAGGGATCCTCGGCCAGCACCGTGGCGACGATCCGCACCTCCTCGGCGAAGGTCTCGCGAAAGCTGTCGCGGTCCGGGCGCTCGAGCATCACGATCGAGACGAGGGCGGCGATCGCCACGACGCCGACGATGGCGAGGATCAGGAGCAGCGCCAGCCGCGAGCGAAGCGATCTCATGGCCGCTCCTCCCCCGGGACGGCCTCGCGCCGTTCCACCCGGGCGGCAAACTGGTAGCCGCCGTTGCGCACGGTCTTGAACAGGCGGAACACCCCGCCATCGTTGAACTTGCGGCGCAGCCGGCTCATCGTCACGTCGACCGAGCGGTCGAAGGGGTCGGCCATGCGGCCATGCAGGAGGTCCATCAGGATGTCGCGGGACAGCACCCGGCCGGGCCGCTCGAGGAAGATCATCAGGAGATCGAACTCGGCACCGGTCAGGACCAGATCTTCGCCCTCCGGACTGGTGGCGAGACGCCGCTCCGGATCGACGCGGAATCCTTCGAAGACATAGGTGGCCGGCCCGTCGTCGCCCTGGGGCGTCTCGGTGCCGCCGCCGCGGCGCAGCACCGCGCGGATGCGCGCGGCGAGTTCGCGTGGATTGAACGGCTTGCCCAGATAGTCGTCGGCGCCGATCTCCAGCCCGATGATCCGGTCGACGTCCTCCTTCAGCGCGGTCAGGAGGATGATGGCGATCTCCGGCCGCCGGTCCTTCATCTCCCGGCAGATGTCGAGGCCCGAGCCGTCGGGCAGCATCACGTCGAGGACGACGAGGTCGATGCGGGCATCGGCGATCTTCTGCTCGCAGGCCCGGCGGCTGGCGGCGATCGAGCAGCGGAAGCCCTGGCTCTCCAGATATTTGCCGAGCAGGCGGCCGATCTCGGGGTCGTCGTCTACGACGAGGATGTGGGGCTGGCTCATTCAGGCTCTCGGCTGGCGGGTCTTGCCCCCATGTGACCCGCGCGGCACGGGGGATGCGAGGCGTTTCTTGTAACGGCGCGTTGCAGGAACCGCCGCCAGCAACATTGCGTAACAAGTTTCCGTGCTGTGGACACGCTTCGCAACATTCCGCCGCATCCTCGCAACATCGGCGCCCTAGCTTCGGTCTCGGCAGTCACCAAGGGAAGGAAATCTCCATGACCTCCAATCAGAACCCGTCGAACACCCGCGGCCCCCGTCGCCTGTTCCGCCTCGCCGGCGCGGCACTCCTCGCCAGCGCCGCGGCAACCACCGCATTCGCCCAGGCGACGCCTGCACCCGCCACGCCGACCACCGCCGCGGGATCCACCGCGTCGGAGAGCGCCGGCCAGCGCGGCGACAATCGGCGCGTGGCGGAGCATCGCCGCGAGCGCGGCGGCAAGCATCATCGTGCCGGCCGGGGTGGTCGCGGTGGCCCCCACGGCATGCACCGCATGTTCTCCCCGGCCAAGGTCGCCGGTGCGCTCGCGGCGATCGAGACCGGCATCGGCGTGCGGCCCGACCAGATGGAAAGCTGGCGCGCCTTCACCAGCGCCCTGGTGGACTTCGCCGACGCCTCGCAGCCGCCGCGCATGGGCCGCGGCCCCGATGGCATGCGGATGATGCCGAACGCCGACGCCGACCCGGCGGATGCGGCCGATGACGAGGTCGCCGAGGACCAGGCCACGGACGAGACGGACGGTTCCGACGACACGGAGACAATGTCCGAAGCGTCAGATACTTCGGAAGCCGATGACGCGGTGGCCGGTCAGGGCGGCGATTTCGGCGCCTTCCGGATGCTTGACCGCATGGCCGACCGCGCCATCGCGCGCGGCGATAAGGCCGAGACGCTGAAGAGCGCCCTGGCCGATCTGCAGACGACATTGACGCCGCAGCAGATCACCACGGCCCGCAGCCTCGTGCGTTCGATGATGCGCGACGCGCGCGCCGAGCACCGCATGAAGATGCGCGCTCGCGTCGGCGAGCGCGGCGGTCATCATGGTCGGATGGGTCGCGGCGGTGACCATGGCGAGATGCATCGCCGTCACCACGGCGGCGGCAAGCATGAAGGCGGCAATCGTCGTCATGAGCGCCACCATGGCGGCGGCGAGCAGCGCCCCGACCGCGGCTGACCACATCGCCTCTGCAGGACATCAGCATGGCCGGCCCCTCGGGGCCGGCCATGCTGATGCGCGCAATCAGCCGAGCGCGTCGGCGATCGCCTTGCCGCATCCCTCGGTGCCGAGCGGCCCGCCGAGATCGCCTGTGCGCAGCTTTTCTTCCGCCAGCACGGTCTCGATCGCCGCGACGATCGCCGCGCCGGCATCCTTGTGGCCGAGATGGTCGAGCATCATCGCGCCGGCCCAGATCTGGCCGACCGGATTGGCAATGCCCTTGCCGGCAATATCGGGTGCCGAGCCGTGCACCGGCTCGAACAGCGACGGGAAGTCGCCCTCGGGATTGATGTTGCCGGACGGCGCGATGCCGATGGTGCCGGTGCAGGCCGGGCCCAAGTCCGACAGGATGTCGCCGAACAGGTTGGAGGCGACGACGACGTCGAACCTGTCGGGATTCAGCACGAAATGCGCGGTCAGGATGTCGATATGGTACTTGTCCCAGGCGATATCGGGATAGGCCTTCGCCATTTTCTCCACCCGCTCGTCCCAATAGGGCATGCTGATCGAGATGCCGTTGGACTTGGTCGCCGAGGTCAGGTGCTTCTTCTCGCGAGTTTGGGCGAGCTCGAAGGCATAACGCAGGATGCGGTCGACGCCGGTCCGCGTCATCACCGTCTCCTGCAGCACGAATTCGCGGTCGGTGCCCTCGAACATCCGGCCTCCGACCGAGGAATACTCGCCCTCGGTGTTTTCGCGCACGACGAAGAAGTCGATGTCGCCGGGCTCGCGGCCGGCCAGCGGGCTTTTCACCCCGGGCATCAGCTTGACCGGGCGCAGATTGACGTACTGGTCGAATTCGCGGCGGAACTTCAGGAGCGAGCCCCACAGCGAGATGTGGTCGGGCACCGCCTCCGGCCAGCCGACGGCGCCGAAGAAGATCGCGTCATGGGATCCGATCTGGGCCTTCCAGTCGCCCGGCATCATCTCGCCGTGCTTGGCGAAATAGTCGCAGGAGGCGAAGTCGAACTCGTCGAATTCCAGCGCCAGGTCGAATTTCGCCGCAGCCGCTTCCAGGACCCGCAGCCCCTCCGGCACGACTTCCTTGCCGATGCCGTCGCCGGCGATGACCGCGATCCTGAGCGCGTTGGATGACATGGAGACCTCGTGCTTTCTGCCGCCGACCGGCGGGGTGGGACGCTTGCGCCGCAAGCGGCTGGGTGACGAGCTATAGCGGAAGTAAGGCAGTCATAGAAACGGCTTCGTGTCGCGCAGCGCCGGACGTTCGGCAGTTACCGCGCACAGCCGCTCCAGCCGCGGCGTCGACGGGATCCAGCCGGCATCGGGAAAGCGTAGTCCGACATAGTCCAGCGCGGTGACCGCGCCGAGCGTCGCCAGGTCGAGCCGCTCGCCGGGCGTCTCGGCGATCCGGGCGTCGAGCTGGGCCAGCCCGTCGACCATGGCGCGCCGGCGCCTGATGCCGATCCCACCGGCGTCGAAGGCGGTGTCGGTGAAATTGCCACTGACGATACGGCGGCCGACCAGCGTCTGCACCGCGGCGTCGCAGATCCCCAGTGCCAGGCCCGCCAGTGCGAGGATGTGCGGATCCTCGTCGCGCGGGAACGGCGGCGCGGCACCTGCCAGGCCCGCATGCCGCGCGATCAGCAGGCACTCGGCAATCGCCGTACGGTCCTCGAGGACGAGGCACGGCACGCGCCCGGCGCTGTTGGCGGCCAGCAGAACCGGGTCGTCGTTCCACTGGTCGACGATCCGCACCGCAAGATCCGGCACCGCCGCCTCGATGAGCGCGGCATGGGCGATCCGGGCAAAGGGCGAGGTGGTGTTCTTCAGGAGGGTCGGCATGTCACCTGTCGCAATGGGGAGGGGGCGGTGCGGCACGCCGGGTGCCGCGGTCACAGCACCAGTTTCGGTTCGAGCCGGCCGCACACCGGCAGGTCGACGAGGAAGGTCTTTCCGGCGTGGGGATCGGCACGCCGGCCGGCGTCGTCGAGGCCCGTCCAGGCGGAGGTGACGATCATCCGGTCGGCCTTCGGTCCGATGAAGGAGGGACAGGTGACCTGCCGCGCGTCGAGCGCGACACGCCGGATGCGCGTCCCGTCGGGCGAATAGGCGTCGAGCGTGCCGCCGCCCCAGCGGGCATTCCACAGGGTGCCGTCGGCCTCGCAGACCGAGCCGTCGAGGCCGCCCTCGCCGCCGGAATGGTCGTGGAACAAGGCCGGCTCGCCGACCGGCAGGCCGCTGGCCGGATCGACGGCCACGCGCATCAGGCGATTGACCTGCGTGTCCGTGAAATAGGCGGTCGTCCCGTCCGGGGAGAAGCAGATCGAGTTCGGGATGCCGACCCTTTCATAGAGACACCGCAGTTCGCCGGCGCGGTACCAGTAGATGGCGCCTGCGCCGGCCTCGGCCTGCTTGCCCATCGTGCCGATCCACAGGGCGCCGGAGGGATGGACGCGGCCGTCATTGGAGCGGGTGACCGGATTGTCGGCTTCCAGCGGTCGGTGCAGGGTCAGCCGGCCGGTGGCCGTGTCGCGCAGATAGAGCCCGTCTTCGGCCGCGATCATCTGGCGGTCGCCGTCGATCACGGCCAGCGCGCTCGCCATGACGGGCAGCCGATGGACAATCGCCTCCGGCGCGTTGCCGGGCTTTTCCAGGAGCATCCGCCCCTCGATGTCGAACCACCAGGCCGTGTCCGTCGCCGGGTCGTAGGTCGGCCCCTCGCCGAGGCGGCAGGCAATGTCGGAGTACATGCTGACGGCAATCGCGGTGTCGCTCATGATGATCGGTCCGGTTCTCCTCTCCCGACCGGGCGGGGCAGCACGCATTGGCAGCGTGCGCGCGAAATCCGCCGCAGGTCGCGGGCGAAGATGGCCCGGCGGGCCGCATCTGTCGACCCTCCAGCCCCGGCCCGGATGGTCAGCCGGCGTTCCGCAGGATCTCGACCAGCCGGCGGCGTCCCTCGTCCGGCGTGCCGTCATTGACGATGCGATGATGCGCCTCGGCGCCGGGCGGGATTGCGAGTTCCACCTGCCGGGCGATGCGGGCGGAGATCTCCTCCGGCGTCTCGCGGCCGCGCGCGGCGATGCGCGCGACGAGAATCGGCTGCGGCGCGGTGACCTCGACGATGGCCAGCCGCGTAAAGCGCGCCGCCGCCTCGTCGAGGACCCGGCGCGAGACATTGGCGACCACCGTGACGCCGTCTGCGAGTGTCGTCTCCAGCCGGGCCGGCAGGCCGTAGGCCAGCCCGTGCGCCTGCCAGGACAGGCAGAAGCCGCCGGCCGCCTGATGGGCGGCAAAGTCCGCCCGGCTCATCACGTCGTGATCCTCGATCGCGGCGATGGCCTCGCGGGTGACGACCCGCCGGGCAAAGACGATGCCGGGCGTATCCGCCAGATCCTCTGCAGCCAGCGCCAGCAGCGTGTCCTTGCCGGCACCGCTCGGGCCGACCACGACCACGAAGAGGCCGGGTCGCAGACCGTTCGCTTCACCGTCGTCCCGCTGCGATTCAGGCGACACGCCGGCCCTCCCGCCAGACCGAGCGCACCACCGGCGGGTCGCCCTCGCTGGTCGACACGCGCACCAGATCGCCCCGAAGACCCAGGGCGATGGCGCCGCGATCGTCGAGGCCGACCGCTCTGGCCGGGTTCGCCGTCACCAGCCGGATCGCCGCCGGCAGGTCGCATTCGCCGCTCGCGGCCAGATCGAACACGGCCTGCAGCATGGAGAAGGGGACGTAGTCGGAGGACAGGATATCCAGCGTTCCCCGGCGCAGCAGCGCGATGGCCGACACATTGCCCGAGTGCGATCCGCCGCGCACGATGTTCGGCGCGCCCATCAGGACGTGGAGCCCCGCGTCCCGCGACGCTGCCGCCGCCTCGATCGTGGTCGGGAACTCGGCGATGCGGGTGCCCAGTCCGATGGCCTCGGCGACATGGGCTGCGGTGGCGTCGTCATGGGAGGCGACGGCGATGCCGCGCTCGCGGCAGGTGGCAGCGATGGCTCGCCGGGCGGGCGGCGCGTGGGCCTCGGATTCGGCAAGCCGCCGGGCGCTGAAGGCGTCGAACTCGGCGTCCGACAGCCGCAGCTTCCTCTGGAAATAGGCGCGATAGGCGTCCATGTCGGCGAATTGACGCTGGCCCGGCGCGTGATCCATGAGCGAGACCAGCCGCAGTCGCGGATTGGCGGCGATCCTGTCGAAGCCCTCGACCACGTCCGCAGCCGAGACCTCGCAGCGCAGGTGGATGTAGTGGTCCGCCCGAAGCCGATCCTCGGCGACGGCGCGCGCGATGGTGCGGCCCATCTCCGCCATGTCCGCGGCGGTCAGGGTGCCGTCCTCCTCGGTGCCGACCCGCAGTGCGTCGAAGACCGTGGTGATGCCCGACCCGGCGATCTGGTTGTCGTGGGCCTGGATGGCCGCCATCTTGTTCCACATCACCCGCGGGCGCGGATTGAAATGGCCCTCGATATGGTCGGTGTGCAGTTCCACGAGGCCAGGGGTGAGGGTGTCGCCGCCCATGTCCTCGCCGGCGGCCGGACCGTCCGAGATGGCGGCGATCAATCCGTCGCGCAGCACCACATGGCCATCGATGGCCGCTTCGGGGGTGACGATGCGGGCATTGGTGAGAACGGTCTCTTGGGGCAAGTCAGGCGTCTTCCGAAGGTCGGCGGAACGGATGGACCGAGTGGACGCGGAACGGCGCGCCGGGCTCTGGCTCCATGAAGAGGGCGAGATGGTCGATGGCAAGCGGGGCGCCGTCGAATTCGCCGAACGTGTCGCGCAGCTGCGCCTCGACGGTGTCCCGCTCGGCGGCCGGAACCTTGCCGGTCAGCGTCATGTGGAAGCGGAATTCCTCGAAGACATGCGGGTAGCCCCATTGCGCCAGATAGTCGCGCTGGCGCTCGCTCAGCGCCTCGGGCTGACGACGGGCGATCTCCTGGGGCGTGGCCGCCGCGCGCAGCGGCTCGAAGCTGTTGACCACCGCCGCCTCCAGATCGCCCAGCGCCTCGGGAGCGCGCTCCGGCACCAGGGCGAAGAACGGGCCGAGCCGGGCGATGACCAGCCGGTCGATCCGCACCCGGTCCCGGGACGCGCAGAAGGCGGCGAGCCGCGCATCCACTTCTGCCAGATCCACGCCCTCGGCGAAGCGGAACGGCGCGCGCATGGTGGCGTGGAAGCCGTAGCGCGCCGGCGAGGCGACGAGCGGGTCGACGGCGGGATCGGGCGCACGCGTCGGCTCGCCGTCGAAGGCGCTGCGGCCCAGCCACCGTGCGGCGGTGCGGGTCAGGGGCGCACCCGCGGGCGGCGTGAAATAGATGGCTGCGCGCATGGGTCGGGTCACGGATCGGGGGAGGGATGGGCGATGGCGGCGAAACCGCCGGCAGGCCCGGCGGCGGCGGGCGGAACATAGGCAACCGGATCGATTTGCCCAGCATTGCCAACTCCCGCCTGCAACGCATCAGAGCCAGATCGGGTTCGACCAGGCGCGATGCCCGGCGGCATCGGTCACGACCACGCGGCACCAGTGGCCCGCAAACCTGTCAAGCGGCAGGGTGGTGCGGGTCAGCTGGCGGCCGGTCACGCAGTCCGCCCGCGAACCGCGCCCGACGAGCGAGATCGTCACCACCGGAGAACTCGTGATTTCCAGTTGGTCGGCCACGACGACGAGATCGACGATGGCCGGGCCCTGCGAGGAATAGTAGGCGCCGGCCTTCATGGCCGCGAGCAGAGCCTCGGGCTCGTTCGCCTCGGCCTTCACCATCATCCAGCCGCCATTGTGGTCGGAAAGCGTGAAATGCGCGTCGTCGGCGGCGTAGCCGGTCAGGCGGTGGCCTTCGTTCAGCAACGCGTCGAGCAGCATCCTGCCGTCGCCGCGGGCACATTCGACGTCGCAGCCGGTGTTCCAGATCTCGACCGCGTGGGCGATCCCAGCCATCTGCCGCCCGTCCTCGATGGTCAAAGACGACCATTGCGGGTGCGCGATGCCGAGAAACGCCCCGGCGGCCACCGCGCGCGTCGCCAGCGCCACGGCGTCCTCGTCGGGGCCGAGCGGCGCGAAATCGAGCGGCAGGCCGCAGGCCAGCAGATGCCAGATCTCGCCATGACTGTTTTCGGGCGCGTGGATCTCGGCACCGAAGATCGTCGTCATGCGGTTGCTGCGATAGGGCGTCGTGTCGGTGACGGGAAAGCCGAAACGCTCCAGAAAATGGTCGGACAGGCAGAGGAAGTCGTAGCCCGCCTCCTCGTAGTGGCGGCAGACGGCCTGCGGCGAAAGCACGCCGTCCGAGCGATCGGAATGGGTGTGGATGTTGCCGCGATGAAAGCGGCCGGCGGCCGGAAAGGCGGACAGTCCGGTCATGTTTCCCCCTGCTATTGTCCGTCGCGGGATTACCGGTGCTTAATATCGGATTGATGACGCCTCGCGTGAACGGCGCCCGACGGGCCGCCGCATCTGCGCAGCGACATCGAAGTGTCATGCGCCGATGCTACCGCACCATCGCTCCGAGTTGAGACGACTGGGTTTGAACGCCATCGCCGATCCGGCGAAAGGCCAGAGAGGGTTTCCGTATGAACAGGTCCTGCACACGCATCGCGGCACTGACCGCAATCCTGTCGCTGTCCACCAGCGCGGCCTTCGCCCAGGCCGACGGCGCAGCGATGTCGATGGATGAACTCGTCGCCGCCGCCAAGGAAGAAGGCCAGCTCACCACGATCGCCCTGCCGCACGACTGGTGCAATTACGGCGAGATGATCGAGGGCTTCAAGGCCAAGTACGGCATCGAGGTCAACGAGCTGAACCCGAATGCCGGCTCCGGCGACGAGATCGAGGCCGTCAAGGCGAACAAGGGCAATACCGGTCCCCAGGCGCCCGACGTGCTCGACATCGGGCTTTCCTTCGGCCCGGCGGCTCAGGCCGAAGGCCTGCTGATGCCCTACAAGGTCGCGACCTGGGACGAGATCCCGGACGACGCCAAGGATGCGGACGGCCACTGGTATGGCGACTATTACGGCGTGCTGGCTTTCGGCATCAACAAGGATGTCATCGACACGGCGCCGCAGAGCTTTGCCGATCTCCTCAAGCCCGAATACGCCAATTCGGTCGCCCTCGCCGGTGATCCGCGCAGCGCCAACAACGCCATCATGTCGCTCTATGCCGCCGGCATCGCCAAGGGTGCCAAGAACGGTCAGGACGCGGCGACCGCCGGTCTCGATTTCTTCAAGCAGCTGAACGAGGCCGGCAACTTCGTCTCCGTCGACGCCGAGGCGGCCCCGATCGCCCAGGGCACGACGCCGGTGGCGATGAACTGGGACTACAATCTCCTGTCCATGCGCGACAATCTCAACGGCAACCCGCCGATCGAGGTCGTTGTGCCGTCCGACGGCGTCGTGGCCGGCGTCTATGTCCAGGCGATCAGCGCCTATGCGCCCCATCCCAATGCCGCCAAGCTGTGGATGGAATATCTGTATTCGGACGAGGGCCAGCTGACCTGGCTGAAGGGCTACTGCCACCCGATCCGCTTCAACGCCATGTCGAAGGCCGGCAAGATCCCGCAGGACCTGCTCGACAAGCTGCCGCCGGCCGAAGCCTACGAGAAGGCGGTCTTCCCGACCCTCGAGGACCAGAACGCCGCCAAGGCCGAGATCGCCGCCAAGTGGGACAGCGTCGTCGGCGCGACCGTCCAGTAACAACGACATCGAAGGGAGCGCCCGTGCCTGGCGGGCGCTCCCCTTCTACGGGTCCGGTGATTTGCGGGGGTCCATGGGCGCAGCCATCGATGCAGCAGCGGCTGACGCCGTCGGCGACGTGGTTCCGGCACGCCGGCCAACCCGTTCGCTCGCCTGGCTCGGGCTGGCGCCCTTCTTCGGCTTCGCCGTCCTGTTCCTGATCGGCCCGACCCTCTATCTGATCACCGGCGCCTTCCAGGATCGGACCGGCGCCTTTACCTTCGACAACATTCTCGGCCTGTTCACGCCGCAGATCATGGCGGCCTATGCGATCTCGATCCAGGTCAGCCTCGCCTCGGCCGCTCTCGGGGCGCTGATCGGCTTCTTCCTTGCCTATGCCATCGTCCATGGCCGCCTGCCGGCGTGGATCCGTCCGACCGTGGTGACCTTCTCCGGTGTCGCCTCGAACTTCGCCGGCATTCCGCTGGCCTTCGCCTTCCTCGCCACCCTGGGGCGGCTCGGCCTGGTGACGCTGTTCCTGAAGGACGCTGCCGGCATCAACATCTATGCGCTCGGCTTCAACCTCCTGTCCTTCTGGGGGCTGACGATCACCTATCTCTATTTCCAGATCCCGCTGATGGTGCTGATCATCACCCCGGCCCTCGACGGCCTCAAGGGCGAATGGCGCGAGGCCGCGTCGATCCTCGGGGCCTCGCGCTGGCAATACTGGCGCATGGTGGCGCTGCCGGTGCTGGCGCCGTCGATCCTCGGCTGCTTCCTCCTGCTCTTCGCCAATTCCTTCGGGGCCATCGCCACCGCCTATGCGCTGACCGGCTCGTCGCTGAACATCGTGCCGATCCTGCTGTATGCGCAGATCCGCGGCGACGTCCTCTACAACCCCAATCTCGGCTATGCGCTGGCCTTCGGGATGATCGTCATCACCGGCTGCTCGAACCTGCTCTATCTGTGGCTGCGGGCGCGCGCCGAACGGTGGCAGCGATGACGGCCTCGCGGATCGGCCCGGCCGTCATCGTCGTCCTCGGCGCGCTCTACTTCGTGCTGCCGCTGGTGGCGACCTTCGAGTTCTCCCTGTCGATGCTGCGCGGCATCTGGAGCTTCGAGGCCTATCGCGTGGTCTTTTCCGACCCGCAGTTCCGCACGACCTTCACCTTCTCCGTCGTCGCCGCCCTGGCGACCATCGTGCTCGGCGCGCTGCTCGTCGTGCCGACGGCCTACTGGGTGCGGCTGCGCTTTCCCAAACTGCGGCCGCTGGTCGAGTTCATCACCCTGCTGCCGCTGGTGATCCCGCCCATCGTCCTCGTCTTCGGCTATATCCGGCTCTACAATTCGTCCTCCTGGCTGCCCTTCACCAACAGCGCGAACGGCACCAATCTCCTCCTGGTCTTCGGCTATGTGATCCTGTCGCTGCCCTACATGTTCCGGGCCGTGGATACCGGCATGGCGGCGATCGACATCCGCACCCTGACGGAGGCGGCCGAGAGCCTCGGGGCGAAGCGCTCGACCATCCTGTTCAAGGTGATCCTGCCCAATGTCAGGGCCGCGGTACTGTCCGGCGCCTTCCTGACCTTTGCCATCGTCATCGGCGAGTTCGTGCTGGCGAGCCTGCTCAACCGGCCGGCCTTCGGTCCCTATCTGGCCCTGATCGGCGCCAACCGGGCCTATGAGCCGGCGGCGCTGGCCATGATCGCCTTCGCGATCACCTGGGCCTGCATGGGGCTGCTGCAGCTCTTCGCCAGCCAGTCGCCGGGACGGCCGCGATCGGGGCGTCCCCTGTTCAAACTCGCAAGGCGGGCCACGCGATGAGCTTCCTGGAAATATCCGGCGTATCCAAGAGCTTCGGCCCGAGCACCGTGGTGCGCGACTTCGCGCTGGGGGTCGAGAAGGGCGAGTTCGTGTCCTTCCTCGGCCCGTCCGGCTGCGGCAAGACGACGATGCTGCGCATGATCGCCGGCTTCGAGACACCCTCGGCGGGGCGCATCGTCATCGACGGCGAGGACGTCACCGGGCTGGCGCCGAACCGGCGGCGGATCGGCATGGTGTTCCAGGCCTATGCGCTGTTTCCCAACCTGTCGGTGGCCGACAATGTCGCCTTCGGCCTCAAGGTCGCGGGCCGGTCGAAGCGCGAGGTCGCCGCGCGCGTCGAGGAGATGCTCAGACTGATTGGTTTGCCGCATCTGGGTGACCGCTATCCCTACCAGCTGTCCGGTGGTCAGCAGCAGCGCGTCGCGCTGGCGCGGGCGCTCGCCCCGAGCCCGCGCGTGCTCCTGCTCGACGAGCCCCTGTCGGCGCTCGACGCCAAGATCCGGGTGTCGCTGCGCGAGGAGATCCGCGCGCTGCAGCGCGAACTCGGCATCACCACGATCTTCGTCACCCACGATCAGGAGGAGGCGCTGTCCATGTCGGACCGCATCGTGGTGATGAGCGAGGGCCGGATCGAGCAATGCGATGCCCCGTTTGCCATCTACAACCGGCCGCAAAGCCGCTTCGTCGCCGGCTTCGTCGGCTCGCTGAGCCGCGTTGAGGGGGTGGTGTCGCCGGACGGGTCGGTCGTGGTCGAGGGCTGTCCGGTGACCCTGGCCGAGCCGCCGACCTGCAGCGCCGGTACGGCCGTGACCCTGGCGCTGCGACCCGAGGCGCTCCGGCTGGAGCCGTCCCCGGACCGGACCAACCGCCTCGTCGGACTGGTCGAGGACGCGCATTTCCTCGGCTCGGTGGTGCGGCTGAAGCTGATTGTCGCCGGCGGTACCGTCCTGGCCGACACCTTCAACCGTCCGACCTCGCCGCCGCCGGTGCGCGGCACCCGCGTCGATCTGCATTTCTCGCCGGCGGACGTCTTCGCCCTGCAGGCCGAGGAGGTGGCTGCCGCGCGGATGGCCGAGCCTGCCTGAGCCCGGGTCCCGGCGGCCGCAGATCAGCGGAAGACCACCGTACGGTGACCGTTGACCATGACGCGGCGCTCCAGATGCATCTTGACCGCACGGGCCAGGACCCGGCTTTCCACGTCCCGGCCGACCGCGACGAAATCGTCGGGCGACAGCGCATGGCTGACCCGTTCGGTCTCCTGCTCGATGATTGGCCCCTCGTCGAGGTCGGGGGTGACGTAATGGGCGGTGGCGCCGATCAGCTTGACGCCGCGCTCATGGGCCTGGTGGTAGGGCTTGGCCCCCTTGAAGCTCGGCAGGAACGAGTGGTGGATGTTGATGATCTTGCCGGACAGGCGCCGCGAGAGATTGTCCGACAGCACCTGCATGTAGCGGGCCAGCACCACGAGATCCGCATCGCTTTCGCGCACCAGCGTCAGGAGCCGCTCTTCCTGCTCGGCCTTGGACTCGCGTGTCACCGGCCAGTGGTGGAAGGGCACGCCCTCGTGATCGGCCGTGCGGCGGGAATCGGCGTGGTTGGAGACGATCGCGACCACCTCGGCCCGCAGCCATCCGACGCGGATCTGATAGAGGAGATGCAGCAGCGCGTGGTCGAATTTCGAGACCATGAGAATGATCTTCGGCACCCGCGCCTCGTCGGCGATCGCGAGCTTCATGTCGAAGCGCGTGGCCACCGGAGCGAGCTGGCGCTCCAGCGCGTCCCGGCTGGCCCCCGCTGGCGCCGTGAAGGCGATCCGCAGGAAGAAGCGCCCGGTCTGTCGGTCCCAGAACTGTGCGCTCTCGGCGATGTTGGCGCCGGCATCGGCCAGTTCGGTCGTGACGGCCGCGACAATGCCCGGCTGGTCGCTGCAGGACAGCGTGAGGATGAAGGCAGGCTCGATCATGGCGGCAATCCGGGGTGAGGGCTGGCGGGTGGACAACGGCGGGTGGCGACCGGGGGCCGCAGGCCGCGCGCACCGGCATCTTCTAGACCGCCGGAACAGGCGAACGCCATCGCAGCCATGCATGTCCCGCTGCAAAGGCCGGGACGACTGGCAAAGCCTCCGCGAGAGTGTGGTCGCGAAAGCACAACCAGCGTTAAGCGATCATGAAGTCGGGACTGTTATTTGACAGGGCCGGGTCGAGGCGACTTAGCTTTCGGCCATTCGAACCTGACGAGATGATCTTGACCCAGCGCCTGCCGCTCCGGCTTCGCCCGCTCGCTTTGCTCAAACCGGCGCTTGCCCCGCTGCTGGCGCTGGCGATGGTCGCCTGCCAGTCGTCCGAACTGACGACAGACGGCCTCCTGCCCTATGCGCGGGTTGGCGCCGCGACCGTGTCGCCGGGCCAGGCGGAAGTGAGGGCCGCATCGACGCTGGTCGTCGACTATGGCAGCGGCCGCACCCTCTACGAGGAGGCGGCCGACGGCCTGCGCTATCCCGCTTCGCTCACCAAGATGATGACGCTGTACCTGCTGTTCGAGATGATCGAGGCCGGCCGCCTGTCGATGAACAGCGAGCTGACCGTCAGCGAGAACGCCGCATCGCAGCCGCCCTCCAAGCTCGGCCTGAAGGCCGGCTCGACCATCCGGGTGGCCGACGCCGCCCAGGCGCTCGCTGTGAAGTCGGCCAACGACGTGGCGACGGTGATCGCCGAGAATCTCGGTGGCAGCGAGGCCGCCTTCGCCAACGCCATGACCGCGAAGGCGCGGGCGCTCGGCATGACGCGGACGCGTTTCGCCAACGCCTCCGGCCTGCCCGACAAGGACCAGATCTCGACGGCCCGCGATATGGCGACCCTCGGCCGGTCGCTGCTGACGCGCTTTCCCGCCTATGCCTCGCTGTTCACCCGGACCGGCTTCGACTATGGCGGCCGCCACTACAACGCCACCAACAAGCTGGTCGGCAGCGTTCACGGCGTCGACGGCCTGAAGACCGGCTACATCCGCGACGCCGGCTTCCATCTCGTGGCCACCGCCACGCGCCGGGGCCGACGGATCATCGTCGTGGTGATGGGCGGCCGCACGGGCCGCGAGCGCAATGCCCAGGTGGAGGCGCTGATCGACCAGTATCTTGGCCCCGCACCGGCGACGGGCATCATCGCCGGGCTGCCGGGCGTGGGCCTCGCGCGTTAGCGGGCGGCCGCGTCCTGACGATCGGCGGCGGCGCTCGCGGCGAGGGCGTTGTAGCCGTCGACGAAGCGGCGATCGTTCCAGTCCTTCCACCGCCAGACCCAGCGCCCTTCCAGCGACAGGCCCCATTTGTCGGCGACGGCGCGTCCGTCCGCGGTGGACAGCAGCGTCAGCCAGTGCCGCTGCGGACGATAGGAGCGAAGCGGCTCGCCTGCGATGGCGCGGCGCAGGTTCTGCGCCAGCACCGGCCCCTCCCGGACGGCGAAGACACCGGCCTTGGGCCGCGGATCGGGGAGGGCGGCGATGTCGCCGGCGGCGAAGATCTCGGGATGCGAGATCGAGCGCAGCGTGGCGTCCACCCGCACGAAACCTTGCGGATCGAGGGCAAGGCCCGTCTCGCGCAGCCAGGGCGCCGCCGCGCTGCTGGTCGCCCAGAGCAGCGTATCTGCCGCAATCGTCCGGCCGTCCGCCGCCCGGACCTGCCCGTTTGCGAACCCGGTGACGTCGAAGCCCGTCCGAACGGTGATCCCCCGCCGTGCCAGCGTGGCCGCGATCCGGCGCTGCGTCCGTCCGCTGCGCTCCGGCAGAATGGTTTTCGCCCGCCCGAGCAGGGCGATCGCGACATCCGGTGTGGCATCTCCACCGACTTGCCGCACGGCGCCGGACAGGCGCCGCTGGAGCGCCAGCGCCAGTTCGACACCGGCAGGCCCCGTGCCCACGATGGCGATGCGAACCGGTCCTGGACCCGCGGGCAGGTCCGCCGACATCTGCTCCAGCCGTTCCACGAAGCGCCCGATGGGCTTGACCGGAATGCCCGGCATGTCGGCGGGCCGGCTCGGCGCCGACCCGATGTCGATGGACAGGAGATCGTAGGACAGGGGCGATCGATCCGTGACGCTCAGCGTCTGTGCCGCGGTGTCGATGCCGGTCGCCTCGCCCGTCACCAGCGCGGCGCCGGCAAAGCGCGCCAGGCCACCGGCGTCGATATGCAGGTCGGCGTGGTCGTACTGGCCCGAGACGAAGCCTGGCAGCATGCCGGAATAGGGTGTGGCGACATCCCGGGTGACCAGCGTCAGGGCGACACCGGGATGTGGCCGCTCGCCGAAGGCCTTGAGGACGGCGACATGGGAATGCCCGGCGCCCAGGAGCACGATATGCTTGCGTGTGCGGCTGTCGGGCAGGGTCACGGCTCCAGTCTGCGAGGCGGCGAGCCCCCGTTTCTCACGGATTTGCCAAGCATTCCACGGCCCTTGCGGCAATGGTGCCGCGATCACGAACGCGCCAGAAGCGGCCTGTTCCGGCCGTCAGGACCGGGGCGCGGGGGCGCGGCGGTAGACTGCCGGGGGGTTGCCCGACTATGTCAGCGTCAGAGTTTGTCTCCCGCGCCGTTGCGCGGGATTCGCTGAAAGCGGGAGAAGATCACGATGGGCATTGACGACAAGGCGGCCGAAGCCGCGACGCGCGGGGGCATGCGCGTCGCCGTGGTCGGTCTCGGATCGATGGGCATGGGCGCGGCGACCTCCTGCGTCGCGGCGGGTCTGACGACCTACGGCATCGACCAGCGCGAGTCCGCCTGCGAGGCGTTCGTCGCGGCCGGCGGCGCGGGTGCGGCCAGTGATGGACGCGACTTCGCCGGCCAGCTCGACGCCGTGATCCTGCTGACCGTCAACGCCGCCCAGTGCCGCGACGCACTGTTCGGCGCCAATGGTCTTGCCGCGCATCTGCGCGCCGGCACGCCGGTCATGGTGTCCGCGACGATCTCGGTGGCCGACGCAAAGGCCCTTTCCGGCGAACTCGAGGCCGCCGGGCTGACGATGCTGGACGCGCCGGTTTCGGGCGGGGCGGCGAAGGCCGCATCCGGCGAGATGACGGTCATGGCCGCAGGCCCGGCCGCCGTCTTCGACCGGCTGCAGCCGGTGCTCGACGCGGTGGCGGGCAAGGTCTACCGGATTTCCGAGACCATTGGCGACGGGGCGACGGTGAAGATCATCCACCAGCTCCTGGCCGGCGTGCATATCGCCGCCGGCGCCGAGGCCATGGCCCTGGCCGCCAAGGCGGGCATTCCGCTCGACACCATGTACGACGTCGTAACCAACGCCGCCGGCAATTCCTGGATGTTCGAGAACCGCATGCGCCATGTGGTCGATGGCGACTACACGCCGACCTCCATGGTCGACATCTTCGTCAAGGATCTCGGCCTCGTCACCGAGACCGGCCTGTCGCTGAAGTTCCCGCTGCCGCTGGCGACCACCGCCTATTCGATGTTCGCCACAGCCAGCCAGGCCGGTTACGGCCAGCTCGACGACAGCGCGGTGATCAAGGTGTTTCCGGGCATCGACCTGCCGGATTCGGGCAAGCGCTGAATTTGCGCCGAACGGGTGGCATCCCTGCCGCCCCTTCGGCCCGCTTGCGCGGTCAGATCGGGACGGTGAGGGTGATGGCCAGACCGTCACTGCCGTCGACGTCGATCGTCCCGTTCAGCTTGCGCACGCACCCCTCCACGATCCGCCAGCCGAGCGACTTGGAATTGCGCAGCACCGTCTCGGCGTCGGGAAGACCCTCGCCGTCGTCGGCGATGCGCAGATGCAGCTTGCCGGCATCCTGATGCGCTTCGATCACCACCAGGCCCCGCACTTTGCCCGACTGCATGGCGTGCTTGGCGACGTTGGTCACCAGCTCGTTGACGATCAGCGCGAGTTCGGTGGCGGTGTCGAAGGCGACCGGGACCGCATCGACGCGGCAAGTGATGGTCAGCTGCTGATCGCCCAGCGCCGACGACAGCCGGTCGGTCAGGCTTTCCAGATGCTGTTTCAGGTCGACCTGGGTGACGTCTTCCGCCCGGTGCAGGAAATTGTGGGCGTTGGCGAAGGCCTGGATGCGGTTGGTCAGGACCGACAGCGCTTCCTGGGTCTCTTCGGTGGTCGCCTGCCGCGCCTGCATGATCGCCAGCGACTGGATGATGGCCAGGTTGTTCTTGGTGCGGTGATGCAGTTCGCGCAGCAGGAACTGCTGCTCGGCCAGCGAGTCCCGCAGCGCCCGGTTCTGCTCGGCCAGTTCCTCCATGGGCGAGCCGTGGCTGGCCTGTACTAGTGCCGACGCGGTGGCTTCCGCCAGTTCCTCCGGCCGCTTCGTCGTGGTCAGCTGCAGGCCGAGCGTGACGACGGTGCCGCCGGAGCCGGTCTTCAGGTCGAAATCGTCGACGAGCTTCTGCGACCCGCTGAGCCCGAGGCCGGCCCCGGTATGGGACTGGTGCCGGCCGCGCAGCATGGTCTCGACCGCGGTGATGCCGTTGCCCTTGTCCTGCACCCGCGCCATCAGCCGCGTGATGTTGGCGCTGCGATCGAAGGCGAATTCGGTGACGCCGCCCTTGGCGTATTGCAGGGCGTTGCGCGAAATCTCGGAGACGGCCGTGGCAAAGCGGATCTGGTCGCGCGCCGGTGCTCCGGCAACCTTGGCGATCAGCCGGGCGGTGCGGCGGGTGTGCGAGACGTCCGCATCCTGCTCCAGATTGATCGAGGTGACGACGGACTTCATTGCCGCGCCCGCGCGATGACGACGCCGCAATCGTCGCTGCCCCGGCGGCGGCGCTTGTACAGGGTCGCCGCGACGGTGAGGACGTCGCGGAAGAACAGGCCGGACGGTTCGGGAAAGCGTTCGCCGCCCTTCAGCCCGTCGGTCGTCAGGATCAGCAGGGCGTTCTTCCCCCAGCCATGTTCGGTGGCCCGCGGGCGGCGGCTGGACGCGCCGACGATGCCGGGCGCCGAGGGGATGCCGTGGCGGCTGCCATCGGCCGCGAGGATCTCGCCCTTGACGTTGCCCACGCCCAGGGCCCGGAGCGTGGCGCCGCCATGCCGCATCTCGACGATCAGCGAGGCCGCGCCGCGGCTGCCAGCCATGGCGTCCGCCACGTGAAGCTCGGTATCTTCCAGTGACTTGCCCTTGGCCGCCAGAAACGCCGCCAACCCCGTCTCGGCATCCTTGGCGGCCGTCGGCCCGTGGCCGAGAACATCCATCAGCATGATCATCGTGGCACCGCCGTCCTTGCGGATGCCGCAGATGTCGCCGCCCGCCTCGAAGCCCGGCTTGGGAATGACGAGGCCGGCCGTTTCCATCGGTCCGCGCGAATAGCGTCCGGTCTTGCCGATGGTGACCGTCAGGGTGGTCCCCCGGCTGTCGCTGTGGATGTCGAGGCTGTCGGACATCCGGGCGATGGCGCCGAGACCGCTGCCGAGGCTGCGCTCGCCTTCCTCGGCCGTGGTGAAGCCGTCGGCCATGGCCGCCTCGACATTGGGCAGGCCCGGACCGTCGTCGAGCGCGATGACGTCCATGCCGGCGGTCGTCTTGCTCTTGTGGGGCGACAGCAGGATCTCGCCCCCGGTGGCGTGACGAAGGAGGTTGGTACCCGCTTCCGTGACGACCAGCGCGAGCCGGTCGCGATCGTCGCTGGACAGGTCGATGGTTTCGGCTTCCTGCAGGGCCCGTCTGCGCGCCGCACCGATCTGGCTGGTTTCCGAGATGGGCAGAGAGATCATCGGGACGCGCACTCCAGTATGACGGTCGTGCCCGTATCGGACGACGACGTGATCTTGAACCTGTCGACCAGGCGTCGGGCTCCGCTCAGGCCGAGCCCGAGGCTCTTGCCGGTGCTGAAGCCGTCTTTCAGAGCCTGATTGACGTCCGCGATGCCTGGACCCCTGTCCGTGCACTCCGCAACGACGCTGCGCCGCGCGCCGTTCCCCACGATCTCGAAAGAGATCACACCCCCATTGCCATAGACGACGGCATTGCGCGCGATCTCCGAGACCGCGGTCACGAACTTCGTCTTCTTGATCTGGCTGGCACCGATCGACGTCATGGCCTGCAGCGCGGCGCGCCGGGCAAAGGCGACGTCGCTCGCCCGCGACAGGGTGACGGTCAGTTCGTTGTCAGCCAAGGACCCGCGCCTAGGTCCGCTCGCCCAGAATCAGGCGGATCGCCCTGTCGGCGGTCAGCGCGGTCTCGACGCCTTCGAGTGTCATGCCGAGTTCGACCAGCGTCATGGCGACGGCCGGCCGCATGCCGACGACGACGGTGCGCGCATTCATCATCCGCGCCATCTGCGCCATGGCACCGAGCATCCGCCCGGCGAAGGTGTCGACGATCTCCAGGCTGCCGATGTCGATGATGACGCCGACGGCGTTCTTGCGCGACACCTCCTCGACCAGCTGATCCTGCAGCGACAGGATGTCGTGGTCATCCAGATCGTCCCGGATCGCCACGATGACGCAGCCGGTGATGGTGACGATCGGGGTGCTACCAAGCGAGGCGTCCACCCGTCATTTCTCCCGGGGGGACACGCCGATGCGCTCGAAGGCGTAGGCAAGTCCGCTCTGCAGATCGACGCGGGTGGTGATGTTGGGCAGCTCGACGCCGAGATTCACGACGGTCTGGGCGATCTTCGGACGGATGCCGCAGATCACGCAATGGGCGCCCATCAGGCGGACCGCCGCGGCGGTCTTGAGCAGGTGCTGGGCGACCAGCGTGTCGACGGTGGAGACGCCCGTGATGTCGATGATCGCGACTTCGGCCTCCCACTGGACGATGGCGTCGAGAAGGTTCTCCATCACGGTCTGCGCCCGGAAGGAATCGAGCGTGCCGATCAGCGGGACCGTGACGATCCGGTCCCAGATCTTGACCACCGGCGCCGAGACCTCGGTCATCTCCTCGCGCTGGCGCTCGATCACGGCCTCGCGCTTCTGGACCAGCGATTCGATCGCCTGCAGCACGATCTGGTCGACCATGCGGGTCGTGTTCCAAAGCTCCGCGCTCATCTGCTTGGGCTTTTCGCTCAGATCGGCAGCCAGGTGATCGAACAACGGCTGCTTCAGGGAGGCGATAAACCAGCCCATCTCGGAGGGCGTGACGCCGCGCTGGGTGCGGCTTTCGGTGATCTCCTCGATGGCGTCGCGCACCGGATCCCAGCCGGGATTGGCGAAATCGAAGCTGGCGTCGGTCGCCGCCGTCTGGCTGGCGCGGGCCAGCGCGGTCAGGAGGTCCCGGCTCTGCCGCTCCGTCTCCTTCGCCGACACGAGATCGGTCCGCCGGACGCCTTCCTTGGCCTGGGCCTTGAGCCACGCGGCCAGGATCTTTTCGAATTCGTCCTGCAGGAGTGAGGCCGTCGTCGTTTCGCTCGCCATTTCGTGCCTTCGTGTACCGTGATGTCCCTGATCGTCTATGACCCGTCGAGGGGCCTCATGCAACGTCGGGGCCCGCACGAGGGGTTAGTCAGCTAACGGCCAGGACACATTGCGGGCGGCACGCCTGCCGGACACCGGTAGGCGAAGCCTTGCGACCTCGCCCGCCGGGGATCTGTGTCCGTCAGACCGACTTGGTGGCACCGCCGTCGCAGCGCACGACCGAACCGGTGACGTAGCTCGCCTTTCCGGAGACGAGGAAGGTCGCGACCGCGGCGAACTCCGCCACGTCGCCGTAGCGCTTGGCGGGGATCGCCAGGCGCGACGCCTCGCGAACCTCCGCGACCGGCTTGCCGGACTTGCTGGCATTGGCGTTGTCGAGCTCGTCGACGCGCTCGGTGTGGATGCGGCCGGGCAGCAGCATGTTCACGCAGACGCCGTCGCCGGCAACCTCGTTGGCCAGCGACTTCGACCAGCCGACGAGCGCCGAGCGCAGCGTGTTCGACAGGGCAAGGTTGGGGATCGGCTGGAGGACGCCGGACGAGGCGACGGTCAGGATGCGGCCCCAGCCCGCCTCGCGCATGCCCGGAAGGACGCGGTTGGTCAGGTCGATGACCCGCTGCACCATCATCTGGAACTGCGTCTCCAGCACCGCGACATCCATGCCCACGGCGCCGCCCGGAGGCGGTCCGCCGGTGTTGTTGACCAGGATGTCGACGCCGCCGAGCTTGTCCTGCGCGGCCTGGTGCAGCATCTCGGGGAAGGCCGGATCGGCGAGGTCGGCGGCGATGAAGTCCGCCTTGCCGGCGCCGCGCGCGTTGATCGCCTCGCAATTGGCCGCGAGCTTGTCGGCGCTGCGGCCGCACAGGAGGACGTTGGCGCCTTCCGCCGCCAGTGCCTCGGCGATGCCGAGGCCCAGACCGCGCGAGGACGCCAGGACGAGGGCGCGCTTGCCGTTGAGATCAAGATCCATGGCCGAGCCTTTCCAGTTTGATTTCGGTGCGTTTCATCAGCCGGTCGATGTCCGTGTGATCGGCCGGAGAGAGTTTCGGTCCCGGCGCGCGGACGCGGGCCGAGGCGATGGCGCCACGACGGCGCAGCACTTCCTTGCGGGCCGCCAGGCCGAAGACGAGCTGCTGCTCGTAGCGCAGGATCGGCAGATAGGCGTCGAACAGGTCCTCGGCGCCGTCCACGTCGCCGGCATGGTGGCGGCGGACCACCTCGACCAGCATTTCCGGATAGGCAAAGCCGGTCATGGCGCCGTCGGCGCCGCGCTGCAGCTCCTGCGGAAGATACAGGCCACCATTGCCGCACAGGATAGACATGCGCGGCGTGTCCGCCGTGCCGGACTTGGTGCGCACCGCGGTGACCTTGGCCAGCCCCGGCGAATCCTCGTGCTTCAGCATGACGATCTGCGGGTGGTTGCGGGTCAGCGTCAGGATCGTCGCGGAGGAGACCGGCACGCCGGTGGTCTGCGGAAAATCCTGGAAGCAGATCGGCACGTCCGCGCCGAGCGCCTCGCAGACCTGGCCGAAATAGTTGATGATCCGGTCCTCGATCGCCGGCCCCGGCGTCGGGGCGATCATCACGCCCGCCGCAGCCGCGCCCATGGCGAACTCGGCCAGCCGCTGCATGTTGTCGATGCCCGCGCCCGAGGCGCCGACGATGACCGGGATGCGGCCGTCGATCCGGTCGAGGACGCGCCGGGCAAAGGTGCGGGTCTCCTCCTCGGTGAGCTTGTTCGACTCGCCCATGATCCCGAGGATCGTCATCCCGTTGACGCCGCTGTCGAGGTAAAAGTCGACCAGAGTGTCGGTGCTGGCAAGGTCGAGGGCGCCGTCCTCGGTAAAGGGCGTCGCGGCGATGATGAAGACCCCCCGGCTGTCGCGGTCGATCAATGTGGCTGGCACGGTGCGTGTTCTCCCTGGCTGTGGTCTGCGGCCGGCATGGCGGCTTCCCGAAACCGGCCGGCATGCGGGTTTCCTGCGACAGGGCGTAGCCGCCCCCATGATCGCATGCAACCTGCGCCCGCCTCTCGCCGGCACTTGGACGACCCAACCATGCCGGTTGCCACAGACGCCGGACGCGGGGCATCCTCGCCCGGCTGGGCTCAAGGGGTCCGGCTCGCCGACCCGAGGAGGAACAGTCCCGCATGCGCTTTCGTCACGACACGCTCTACGCGTCCCGCCGCTCGCCCGTCTTTGCCCGCAACATCGTCTCCACCTCGCAACCGCTGGCCTCCCAGGCCGGCCTGTCGATGATCGCCAGGGGCGGCAACGCCGTGGACGCGGCGATTGCGGCGGCGGCCGTGCTGGTGCTGGTCGAGCCCACCGGCAACGGCCTCGGCAGTGACGCCTTCGCCATCGTCTGGGACGGCATTGAACTGCATGGGTTCAACGCCTCGGGCCGCGCGCCGATGGGCTGGAGCCCGGAGCGCTTCGCCGGCCTGACCGAGATGCCCATGCGGGGCTGGGACAGCGCGACGGTGCCGGGCGCCGTCGCCGCCTGGCGCGACCTGTCCGAGCGCTTCGGCAAGCTGCCCTTCGCCGACCTCCTGGCCCCGGCGATCGGCTATGCCGAAGACGGCTTCCTGGTGTCGCCGATCATCGCCGAATTGTGGGCGAGGGGCGCCGAGATCCTGGCCGAGCAGCCCGGTTTCGCGGAACATTTCATGCCCGGAGGCAAGACGCCCGCGGCCGGCACGCTCTATCGCAGCGCCGATCTCGCCCGCTCGCTGCGGCTGATCGCAGAGACCGGGGGTGACGCCTTCTATCGCGGCGAACTCGCCGAACGCATCGCCGCCTTCGCCCGCGAGAGCGGCGGCGCGATGACCGAGGCGGACCTGGCCGCCCACGAGAACGAATGGTGCGGCACCATCCGCCAGGATTACGGCGGCGTCGACCTGCACGAGATCCCGCCCAACGGGCAGGGGATCGCCGCACTGATGGCGCTCGGCATCCTGAAGCATCTGGGGCTCGAGCGCTTCGCGCCGGACAGCGCCGAGGCGCTGCATTTGCAGATCGAGGCGATGAAGCTCGCCTTCCGCGACATGTGGGCCTACGTGGCCGATCGCGAGCACATGCGCGAAATCGAAGAAACGCATCTTCTTGATCCCGGCTATCTCGAACGCCGCGCCCGGCTGGTCGACCCCGAGCGGGCACAGGACTTCAAGGCCGGCGCGCCGAAGGAGGGGGGCACGGTCTATCTGTCGGCGGCCGATGCCGACGGGATGATGATCTCCTTCATCCAGTCCAATTATGCCGGCTTCGGCTCGGGCGTCGTCGTGCCGGACACCGGCATCAGCCTGCAGAATCGCGGCGCCGGCTTCTCGCTCGAAACCGGCCATCCCAACGAGGTCGCCGGCGGCAAGCGGCCCTTCCACACCATCATTCCCGGCTTCCTGATGAAGGACGGCGAGCCGCTGATGAGCTTCGGCGTGATGGGCGGACCGATCCAGGCGCAGGGGCACGTGCAGATGGTGCTGCGCACGCAGCTCTGGGGCCAGGATCCGCAGACCGCGGTCGACGCGCCGCGCTGGCGCATCGTCGAGGGACTGGACGTGGCGGTGGAGGCGGCGGCCGGCGACGACGTCATCGCCCGGCTCGCGGCGATGGGCCACCGCATCAGCCGCGAGATGCCCGACACCTCCTACGGCTTCGGGGGCGCGCAGCTCATCCACCGCGTCGAGGGCGGCTATGTCGCCGGCTCCGATCCGCGCAAGGACGGCCAGGCCGTCGGGTTCTAGACGGAGTATCGGCCGGGACGGGCGCTCAGGCAGGGTCCCACCCTGCCGGACGCCGCATTCCAGCGCCGGTCAGACGGTGATCAGCGTGGAATCCCAGACGGCGACGAAGTGGATGGCCGCGGCCGCCACGACAAAGGCGTGCCAGATCGCGTTCTGGAAGCGCAGCCGCGTCATGATGTGGAAGATGACGCCGATCGAATAGACCAGCCCGCCGGCCACGATCAGCCAGAGCACCTGGGCGGGCAGTTGCGTCGACAGATGATCGTAGGCCACGATCCCGCTCCAGCCCATGGCGAGGTAGAGCAGGATCGACAGGCGATCGAACTGCCCGGGCCGGACGATCTTCAGGCTGATGCCCACCGCCGCAATGCTCCAGACCCCGATCAGCAGCCACCATGTGCCGCTGCGCACGAGGAAGGGCGTGTAGGTGCCGGCGATCAGCAGATAGATCGCCGAATGATCGAACCGGCGCAGCATCCACTTGATCCGCGATACCGGCCAGACATTGTAGGCGGCCGAAACGCCGATCGAGAACAAGAGAGTCGCCAGATAGACCGTGACGGCGACGAAGGTGCCCGCCGGAACCTCGCCCACCATGCTGATCAGGAACGCGATGGCCCCGGTCAGCGCGGCCACCACGCCGACGGCATGGACGGCCGCGTCCGCCCGCAGCTCGGTGACGGAATAGGTCCAGCTGACGGCGCCGGGGTGTACGTCTGGCATTTTGTTACTCGTTCGTCCGGCGATCCACGGCCGTGTGCTTCGGATCGGTCTCGTTGCCGACTGTGACGGCGCATTTGGCGTCTGGGGATGCGACACGCGGTAGCGCCGTCATCCCTTTGCCGCCCAACTTCGGTAGTATTTGAATGGTTGCCGGGATTTGTTAAGCGAATCTGTCCCGCCGGGCGCACACGCGCCCTTCGCGGTATCGGGGATGTGATGCGTAATGACCCAGTTTCCACCTCTCAAGGCCATCCTTTGGGCACCGACGATCGCCCTGTCGTGGCTCTGGGGGCTCGGGTTCTTCTACGCCATCCACGTCACCCTGACCCATGGCTGGCTCGCCTTCGTCGCCTTCGCCTCGGCCAACGTCACCGGATTGTTCCTGTTCGGCTGGATTCTCGGGTCACCGGACCGTGACGCGGCGGCGATCTTCCGGCAGGTGCAGAGCGCCTATGGCGGCATCTTTCTTCTCTGCCAGCTCGGCGCCGTGGCCCTGACCATCTTCGGCTTCGCTGCCTATCTTTGGCAGCCGCTCTTCGGCGGCGATGCAGCGATCATGCTCGCGCTGCTGGTCCTGATGGGCTGTGCCATCGGCCACGCCCTGCCGCTGGCCCGGCTGAAATTACTGCATGTCGCGTTTCTCGTCGTCGGTGTGGCGGCCGGCGGCATCGCGCTGGCCGGGCTGCCCGCAGCGGCCAACCTTCCCGCAGTGCCGCTCGCCGCCTTCGACCCCACCTTCTTCGGCCTCGTCCTGCCGACCCTCGTCGGCTTCCTGCTCGGCCCCTGGATGGACGTGCAGCAATGGCAGCGCGTCCTGGAGATCCGCCGCGAGGGCGGCTCGGTGCGCCTTGCCTATGGCGCCGGGTCCCTGCTCTTCTTGGCGCTGCTGGGCCTCAACGCGCTTCTTGCCGGCGCGGCGGGGCTGCTGACCATCCCGTCTGTCGATGGCGTCGCCCAGGTCCAGCCGGCCGTTGCGCTGGCGCTGGCCGGGAGCGGCGCGGGCGCCGCGACCCTCGCCTATCTCGTCTGGTCGGTGGTCGCAGCGGCGACCACCATCGACAGCTTCTACGTGGCGACTCGCTGGCATCTGGCCGCCCTGACCGAGCGCAGCCTCAGCCCGCTGCTTGCCTTCGTTCCGGCCGGGCTCGTCTCGTCGCCGCTCTGGCTCGTGGCATGCGCGGCCGCCGTGGCCGGCCTGGCGTTGCAGGCAAACCTGTCTCAGCTCATCCTGATGCTGCCCTTTGCAACGCTTCTGGTGGGCGGCGCGGCCTGTCTCGTCTGCGAGGTGCTGGGGGCGCGGCGCCGCTACGACCCGGTGCTGTGCTACCTGATCGGCCTCGCCGCGATGCTGGTCTTCCTGATCGGCCACGTCGCGCCGATACCGGCTTTCGTCGCGGGAGCGCCGCTGATCGCCCTGATCGGGGCATTTCCGATGATCGGGCATCTCCTGTTCGGCGCGCCGCCCGCCGCCGCAACTGGGCTGGTTCCGGCGATGGCGGTGCCGGCGAGGGTCGAGCTGGTACCGCGTGACGAAACCCTGCCGACCCCGGCCAACACCGCGAGCCTGTCGCATGGCTTCGACGGCCAGACCTTCGTCATGAAGCTGATGCCGACCTATGACGACACCAATTCGGTCGGCAACGTGTACTTCGCCAATTACGTACGCTGGGTCGGCAAGGCGCGGGAGCTGTTCTTCAACATCTGCATGCCGAATTTCGACCTGAAGTCGACGAGCTACTACGTGCTGACCAAGTCGTTCAATCACGACTTCCGCCGCGAGGCGAGCGAGTTCGACCCGGTGACGGTCCGCATCAGGATTGCCCGGCACAACCGCAAATTCGTCACGCTCAGCCACGAGATCCACAGCGAGAGCCAGGGCCTGCTGGGACGCGGCGAGCAGTCGCTGATGTTCGTCGACACCGAGCACCACCGGCCGCTCGACATTCCGCGCGACATCGTCAGCGGCTTTCTGCCCTACTGGCCGAAGGAATCGCCGCATCTGGCGGACACGCCCGATCTCGCCAGCCTGGCGTCCGCGCAGCAGCCCGGCACCTGACGCGAGCCCTCTTCGGCCAGGCGTCATGCCGCGTGGGGGTTCACCAGGTTCAGCCGCGGCTTGCTGATCAGCGCTTCGGCCTCCTCGGCCGGGACCGGGCGGCTGTAGAGATACCCCTGGAACTGATGGCATCCCTGCTCGGCGAGGCAGTTCTGCTGGCCGATGGACTCCACGCCTTCGGCCGTCACGGTCATGCCGAGACTCGTGCCGAGCTGCACCACCGCCCGGATGATGGCGACATCCGTCCTGGCGTCGGGCAGGTCGCGGACGAAGCTGCGGTCAATCTTGATCTTGGTGAAGGGCGCCCGGCGCAGATAGCTGAGGCTCGAATAGCCGGTGCCGAAATCGTCCAGCGACAGGCTGACTCCCATGTTGCGCAGGGTCCGAAGGATGTCGAGGATTTCCTGCGTGGCCTCCAGGAACACCGATTCGGTGATTTCCAGTTCCAGCCGCTCGGCGGCCAGGCCGCTTTCCTGCAGCGCGTCCCGCACGATCGCCACGACGTCGCTGTGGCGGAACTGGATGGGCGACAGATTCACCGCCACGGTCAGATTGGACGGCCAGGAGGCCGCGATCCGGCAGGCTTCGCTGATTACCCACTGACCCATGGGGATGATCGCGCCGCTCTGCTCGGCCAGCGAAATGAACTCGTCGGGCGGCACCAGCCCGCGGGTCGGATGCTGCCAGCGCAGAAGCACTTCGAAACCCTCGATGGTGGCGCCCCTGGCGGAGACCTGCGGCTGGAAATGCAGGACGAATTCGCGCCGTTCGAGGGCGCCGCGCAACTCGCCCGTCAGCGTCCGGCATTCCTCGATCTGCTCGTCCATCACCGCTTCGTAGAAGCGGAAGCCGCGGCCGCCTTCTTCCTTCATCCGGTACAAGGCGACATCGGCGCGGCGCATGACCTCTTCCGAGCCGTTCTCCGGCGCGGTGGCGATGCCGATGCTGACGCCGACGGAAATCCGCAGATCACCGATCCGGTAGGGCGCGCTGATCCTGTCGACGAGCTGGCCGGCCAGTTCCGCCGCCATATCGCGGTTGTGGCCGTCGGCGACGATGGCGAATTCGTCGCCCGCGAGACGCGCGACGGTCAGGGCAGGGCCCGTCAGGTTCGACAGCCGCAGGGCCACGTTCTTCAGGAGGGCATCACCTACACCGTGGCCGAAGGTGTCGTTGACGCTCTTGAACGCGTCGAGATCAAGGCGCAGGACCGCGAAGCGATTCGCTTGCGGGTCGCCGCTGCACACGTCCGACAGCTTCTTCTGGAAGAGCGAGCGGTTGGGCAGCTCCGTCAGCGCGTCATGGCTCGCCAGATAGGACAGGCGGTCGTCCGTCAGCTTCTTCTGCGTCACGTCCGAGCCGACGCCACGATAGCCGGAGAAGCGGCCAGCGGTATCGATGATCGGTTTGCCGCTCAGTGCCCACCACCGTTCGGTTCCCGAGACCTCGACGGGCAGGACGATGTTGCGGAACGGCAGGCGTGCGCCGAGCGAAGACCACAGCATCGCGGCAGCCGGGGCCTGGCCGGTGCGCGCGGGCGGCGGCAGCAGCTTGCCGAGCGGCTGGTCCTGCAGGTCCTCGACGCGGGCGTCGGCCACTTCGCCGAAGCGCGTCGAGACATGACGCAGGCGCAGGTCACGATCGGTCTCCCACAGCCAGTCGCTGGCATTCTCCTCGAAGTCGTTGAGCAGCAGGTTGGTCAGTTCCTGCTGCCGTTCGAGCTCGACCTGCGACGTCGCCCGCATGGTGACGAGGCGGGCGAGATGCACGATGGTCTCGTAGATGAAGCCGGAATAGATTGCCAAAAGGATCGCGACGAAGATGTAGAAGGCCTCGCCGGTCGATGCGAGGGCGATGAAGGACCCCACCACGATCGGGCCGGAAAAGCTGATCGCCGCACGCGGCACGACCGCCAGGCCGATGCCGGTCGCGATCAGGCCGGCGCAGGTCGAGGCGATGAGAAGCCGGCCGTCGGCGTCGGCCCGGGCGAACAGCATCAACGGGATCGATCCCACCAGAACGCCCGAGACGAACGCCAGCCGGACGAACCATTCGACATAGCCGCTCTCGACCCGCTGCGGCTTGGCCGTGCTGCGCCAGCGCCAGCACCGCTCCAGCGCGATGGCTGCCGCCGGCAGCGCGAGAAGCTGCAGCGTGGCGAGATAGAGCGCGATGTCCGGGTGCCAGAACAGATAGGTGACGACCTGGATGACGCTGACGCTGGTGATCACCGTGAAGGGCGCCAGGCGAAGGGCGAAGTCCAGCTGTTCGACCCGCACCCGTTCCTGAAGCTGCAGCTCAAGCGGGCGCGGCCTGCGATCCATGTCGATCAGATAGGAAGCCAGAGCCCTGAACAATTCCATCCATCCTGCCGCCGCGGGGCGGGCTGGTTTCGGGCACAACAACGGATCATCTTAGTCGCGAGCCATTAACAATGTCTGAAGGCGCGTCGCAGCCGAAGCGAGAAGGCGTGATGGGGGACGGGATTGGATCGACCGCGAGTTGTGAGATGCAACCATCCCATGCGCCATGGTGACCGCATGCTTCCAGCTCGCCATGCAGGCGTATCCTGCTGACCCGGTTTGCCGGCACCTGAAACGGCCGAGGCCGCCCGGTTGCCCGGACGGCCTCGATCGTCACCCATGCTGTTGCCGGCGGCGGCCGGCTCAGCCGGACGTCAGGGGCGAGATCGCGATCTCGACGCGGCGGTTCTGGGCGCGGCCGGACTCGGTGTCGTTGGAGGCGATCGGCTGGCCTTCGCCGAAGCCCTGCGTATTCAGGCGGCGCGGGTCGACGCCCTGCGACGACAGGAACTGGCTGACCGACCCGGCGCGCTGCTGGGACAGCGTGAAATTGTAGCCGTCCGAGCCCTGGCTGTCGGTATGGCCGTAAACGTTGACGATCGACTTCTCATATTCCTTCAGGACCAGCGCGACCGAGCTCAGCGTCGGGTAGAAGGCCGGCAGGATCGAGGACTGGTCCGACGGGAAGGTGATGTTGGACGGCATGTTGAGGATGATGCGGTCGCCGACGCGGGTGACCGACACCCCGGTGCCGCGCAGCTGTGCCCGCAGCTTGGCTTCCTGGTCATCCATGTAGGCGCCGACGGCGCCGCCGCCGAGCGTACCGATGCCGGCGCCGATCAGCGCCGCGCGTCCGGCGTCGACGCCGGTTGCGCGGCCGACCAGATAGCCGCCGAGCGCCCCGACGCCGGCTCCGATGCCGGCGCCGCCGACGGTGTTGGAGAGCTTCTGCTCACCGGTATACGGATCGGTGGTGCAGCCGGCGAAGGCGACGGTGAGTGCGAGGGCGAAAGCGAGCTTCTTCATCAGAGATAGTCCAGCCTTGTGGAGCGGGCGAGGCCCGCGCGAAATGTCCCGGTCCGATCGCCGTTAGACAGCACAGATGTCTGGAATGTGGCTGGAACGGCCTGCCCACGCTGTCGTGGGCTTCGAACATGATGTTTGAAGCGACGCGGCCGCCGGATAGAACCGGGCGGCCGCATCGCGGATTGCGTCAGGCAGCGTCGCGCTGCTTCAGGAGGCCGCGATTGACCAGCAGCTCGGCGATCTGGACGGTGTTGAGCGCCGCGCCCTTGCGCAGATTGTCCGACACCACCCAGATGTTCAGGCCGTTGTCGAGGGTCTGGTCCTCGCGGATGCGCGAGATGTAGGTCGCATCCTCGCCGGCCGATTCGTAAGGGGTGATGTAGCCACCGTCCTCGTGCTTGTCGATGACGAGGCAGCCCGGCGCCTCGCGCAGGATGTCGCGCGCCTCGTCGGCGGTGATCGGCTTCTCGAACTCGATGTTCACCGCCTCGGAATGTCCGATGAAGACCGGCACGCGCACCGCGGTGCAGGTGACCTTGATCTTCGGGTCGAGCATCTTCTTGGTCTCGGCCATCACCTTCCACTCTTCCTTGGTGGAACCGTCTTCCATGAAGACGTCGATATGGGGAATGACGTTGAAGGCAATGCGCTTGGTGAACTTCTTGCGCTCGATCTCGTCGGCCACGAAGACCGCGCGGCTCTGCTTGAACAGCTCGTCCATGCCTTCCTTGCCGGCGCCGGAGACCGACTGGTAGGTCGACACCACGATCCGCTTGATCGTCGCCGCGTCGTGCAGCGGCTTCAGCGCCACGACCAGCTGCGCCGTCGAGCAGTTCGGATTGGCGATGATGTTCTTCTTGGTGAAGCCCACCACCGCATCCGCGTTCACTTCCGGCACGATCAGCGGCACGTCCGGGTCGTAGCGATAGGCCGAGGAATTATCGATGACGATGCAGCCGGTGGCGGCGATCTTCGGCGACCATTCCTTGGAGATGTCCCCGCCCGCCGACATCAGGCAGATGTCCGTGCCATTGAAATCGTACTGGTCCAGCGAGACGATCTTCAGCGTCTTGTCGCCGAAGGAGACTTCCGTTCCCTGGCTGCGGCGCGAGGCCAACGCCACGATCTCGTCGGCGGGAAAGCCGCGCTCAGCCAGGATTTCCAGCATTTCGCGCCCGACATTGCCGGTAGCGCCGACGATGGCGACCTTGTAACCCATGGGATGAATCCTTCGCTCTCCCCGCTCGATCATCGCACGCACGCTTCTGCGCCCCGGGGGAGACCAGCGGGGCAGGCGGCGTCAGAATGTCGACGGTTTGACGGTGCAGCGTACGGACATGACGGCGATATGCGCGGATGCGCGGGGCTTGTCAATTGCACGGGCCCTTCCCGGGGCGGTCGCGCGCGCCTCGTCGCGGCTTGCGGGAGCCCGGTTTGCCTGTGGACGCGGGCACCGCCGCCCTACGCAGCCTTCTCGCGGGGCCGCGCCGATTCGCGCAATTGCCGGGCGATCTCGTCCCAGGCGCGCTGTTCGCCGGGCTTGACCGCAGGCGCCGCGCCGAGCCCGTCGAAGACCTCCAGCGTGATGGCCTGCTGCAGGGCGCTGGCGTCCTGGACGAGGCAGTAGAGCATGACGTGGTACTGCAGCTTCCCGAGGTCGGAGGTACCGACCGTCACCTCGTAGCCCGGTCCCGCGACCTCCGCGCCCGCCTTGCCGCCGGCCAGCCGATGGAAGCGCGTTGCCCGGTCCAGATCGTCGGCCAGCGCCGCCTCTGCCGCGGCCTCGATCCGCGCCACCGTCTCGCGTACGGGCACCGGGGCCTCGAGGGTCAGGGTGAAGCGATGCGGGAAGAAGTGCCGCGGCTGTCCGCCCACCCGCACCGGCCCGGTGAGCAGGATCGCGTTCGGCAGCATCACCACGCGCCCGGTACCGGAATGGCCAAGATGGTGCGGCGGCAGCTCCATGATCGTCGTGGAGAACAGCCCGTGGTCGATCACCTCGCCATGGATGCCGTTGATGTCGATGCGGTCGCCGACCTTGAAGAGATGGCCGCCGAAGCGCAGCACCGAGCCGGCGACGCACATGATCAGCTCCTTGGTCGCCACGACCAGCGCCACCATGACGGCGGCAAGCGAGAACAGGAGGTTCTGGATCTCGCTGAGCCAGATGCCCAGAAGCGCCACCGCCAGCACCGCATTGGTGATCGCGCGGATGGTGAAACGGCGCCGGCGCGCCTCGATGGGGTCGGCGCGGCGGGTGGCGAACCACTCGACGCCCCAGCGCAGGCTGAGGCTCACGACGAGGATCACGAGGCTCAGGAGCAGATTGTCGGCGATCCGGGACGGGATGAAGAACGGCACGGGATACTCCATGGCGTCGCCGGGCGGCGAGCCCTTGCGGGCTGCCTTGCGATCGCCGACGTTTCCTTCGTATCGCTCGCTTATGGTCCCGGGCGGTTAACGGGCCCTTGACGGAACAAGGCCATTTCGCGGCATTTGCGGACGGGATACTCGGTGCGGGAACACCAACGGGAGATGCCGGCCTTCGCCGACAGGGTGTCCACCGGCGTCCTTTGGTGTAAAGCCGGCGCGATGACTGGCATGACGGAGGATACGCCAAGATGACGACCCGCAAGCTCCTGCTGCTGCCCGGCGACGGGATCGGCCCCGAAACGACGGCACAGGTCGAGAAGCTGACCGCGCTCATGAACGAGACGGTGGGCGCCGGCTTCGAAACCGAGACGGCGCTTGTCGGCGGCTGCGCCTACGACGCGGAAGGGGCGCCGGTGTCCGACGCGACCATGGCGCTGGCCATGGCCAGCGACGCGGTGCTGTTCGGCGCGGTCGGCGGGCCGAAATGGGACGGTGTCGAATACGACAAGCGTCCCGAGGCGGGTCTCCTGCGGCTGCGCAAGGACATGGAGCTCTTCGCCAATCTGCGGCCGGCGATCTGCTATCCGGCGCTGGCCGGCTCGTCGTCGCTGAAGCGCGAAGTGATCGAGGGTCTCGACATCCTCATCCTGCGCGAGCTCACCGGCGGCGTCTATTTCGGCGAGCCCAAGGAGATCATCGAACTGGGCAACGGGCAGAAGCGCGCCATCGATACCCAAGTCTACGACACCTACGAGATCGAGCGCATCGCGCGCGCCGCCTTCGATCTTGCCCGCACGCGCCGGGGCAAGGTGACGTCGATGGAAAAGCGCAACGTCATGAAGTCCGGCCTCTACTGGAACGAGGTCGTGACGCGGATCCATCGCGACGAATATGCCGATCTGGAGCTGGAGCACATGCTGGCCGATGCCGGCGGCATGCAGCTGGTGCGCGCGCCCAAGCAGTTCGACGTCATCGTCACCGACAATCTCTTCGGCGACATGCTGTCCGACATCGCCGCGATGCTGACGGGCTCGCTCGGCATGCTGCCCTCCGCGTCGCTGGGGGCCGCCGACGCGGTGACCGGCACGCGCCGGGCGCTCTACGAGCCGGTGCACGGCTCGGCGCCGGACATTGCCGGCAAGGGCATCGCCAATCCGCTGGCGATGATCGCGTCCTTCGCCATGTGCCTGCGCTACTCGTTCCAGATGGTGGACGCGGCGGACGCCCTGGAGGGCGCGATCGCCGATGTTCTGGACTCCGGCGTGCGCACCGGCGACATCATGGGCGAGGGATGCCGCCAGGTCGGCACCGACGAGATGGGCGATGCAGTGGCGGCGCGCTTCCGCGAAAAGCTCGCCGGCTGAACGACGGGAAGACCGGTCGCTCTGCGCGGCGGCGACGCAACCCGACGGGGACATGTGCGTTTCTTGTCCAAGAGCACGCCAAACAGGAGCGCAGGATGATCAAGAGTATTCTGAAGACCATCGTCGTCGGCTGGATTGCCAAGAAGTTTCTCGGACGTGGCGAAACGCCCCGTCGGGGACCGCGCCGGGCGTGACCCCGCCGAATTGATGATGATGTCCGGACGGCCGGCCTCGCAAGGGGTCGGCCGTCTTGCGTTGCGCGGGCGCCGACGGCCCGCGCCCGCTACATGTGCTTCGTCAGCTTGCTGCGCAGAAGCTTGCGGTCGCGGCGCGTGCGCAGCTGAATGGTTTCCACCGTGTCCGGCGCGATCTGCCGGTCGCCATTGTCGTTCTTGTTGACCGCGAACCGACGCGTGGCACCGACCGGCATCCGCTCGGTACCGTAGAGCGCGACCACCGTGAGTTCGAAACTGGTGATCCTGTCCTTCCGGGTGAACTCCGGGTCGGTGCTGGTGATCTCCTGCAACAATTCGTCGAAATGCCCCAGATCCATGGAACGGCCGGTGCCGAGACTGCCCTGGCGCATGGCCGCATGCGGATTGTCGCCGAGGTCTTCGGGCAGGTCGCGCAGATCCGTCAGCGTGTATTCGCGCGTCTCCTCTCCGGCCTGGACGGTGGCGAGGAGGCTCGTCACATAGACTTCCTCGGCGCCCATGTTGGTGACGAGGCAGCGCGAACGGATGCCGTGACCGGCGCCACGGGTGATCAGGATCGAGGACCGGCGCTGGTGGCGGTAATTGTTGACGATGATCTGCAGGTAGACGGCCCAGACGCAGAGCATCGCCGCATTGATGAGGACGTTGAGCAGGCCGCTGTTTTCGGACATCCAGTTGAGCATGCCGACCATTCTCCTTCGGGTTCCGGTGGAGCCCGCGACCAGCCACGGCGCGGGATGCCCGGGCTAACTGCCGTCGCCGCAGCCTGCGGCAACGGCCGGAATGGTCAGCCGCCTACCGGCCTTGGCCGGGAGACGACGGCGCGGCAGGTCAGGCCCAGGGGCGGCGTTCGGCCAGCGCCTGCTCGTACGAGCCGATGGACTCGGCCTTCTCCATGGTCAGGCCGATGTCGTCGAGCCCGTTGAGCAGGCAATGCTTGCGGAACGGGTCGATCTCGAAGCTGATCTCGCCGCCGTCCGGACCGGAAATGGTCTGGGCCTCCAGGTCGATCGTCAGGCGCGCATTGGCGCCGCGCTCGGCGTCGTCCATCAGGAGTTCGAGCTGCTCAGGCGTCACCTTGATCGGCAGGATGCCGTTCTTGAAGCAATTGTTGTAGAAGATGTCGGCGAAGGACGTGGAGATCACGCAGCGTATGCCGAAGTCGAGCAGCGCCCACGGCGCATGTTCGCGCGACGAGCCGCAGCCGAAATTGTCGCCCGCCACCAGGATCTCGGCATTGCGGTAGGCCGGTTTGTTGAGGACGAAATCCGGGTTCTCCGAACCGTCGCGGTTGAATCGGGATTCCGCGAACAGGCCGGCGCCGAGACCGGTGCGCTTGATCGTCTTCAGATAATCCTTCGGAATGATCATGTCGGTGTCGACATTGATGATCGGCAGCGGCGCCGCGATCCCGGTCAGACGGTCGAATTTCTGCATGATGTCCATCCCCTTGTGACGCCGGATATCCTCGGATGCGGGAGATAGCATGCCGGTGCCCGCAGGCAAACTTGCGAGGGACGACGAGCCTGCCGGGCAATTGCCTCGCGCGGCTGAATCGGCCATGACATCGGCCATGACCTCATCCTATCGCCCACGCCGCTCGCTGCTCTTCGTTCCCGGCGCCAATGCCCGCGCGCTCGAGAAATCCACCGGGCTCGACGCGGACGGGCTGATCTACGATCTGGAGGATTCCGCCGCCCCGAACGAGAAGGACGAGGCGCGCGAGAGACTGCGTACGCATCTGGCGGCTGGCGCCTTCCAGGGGGAGCGCATCGTGCGGATCAACACGCTCGACACGAAGTGGGGCACTGAAGATCTGCTGATGGCGCGCGGCGCCGGCGTCGATGCCATCCTGCTTCCCAAGGTGGAGAGCGTGGAGATGCTGCGCGAAGCGGCCGACGCGCTGGCCGAAACGGACGCGCCCGACACGCTGAAGCTCTGGGCGATGATCGAGACGCCGCTCGGTATTCTGGACGTCGGCGCGATTGCCGCCGCCGGCCGCCGCCACCGGCTTGGCGTCCTCATCGTGGGGCCCAACGACATCGCCCTGTCGACGGGCATCGAGCCTGGCCCCGACCGGGCGGAACTGCTGTCCTGGATGATGCAGATCGTCGTAGCGGCGAAGGCCTATGGCCTGGCCGTGCTCGACGGCGTCTATGCCGATTTTCGCAACGAGGCAGGCTTTGCCGGCGAATGCGCGGCCGGACGGCGCATGGGCTTCGACGGCAAGACGCTGATCCATCCCGCCCAGATCGGCGCCGCCAACGCGGCCTTCTCGCCGACGCCCGAGGCCATTGCCTGGGCCGAGCGGATCGTCGCCGCCTTCGCCGAGCCCGAAAACCGGGACAAGGGCGTCCTGCAGCTCGACGGCCGCATGGTCGAGCGGCTGCATCTGATGCAGTCGAGGGCGCTCCTCGAGATGCGGGACATCATCGCCAATCGGGGGACGACGGCATGACACTCTATCGGTTCCTGTCCGGCCCGGACGATTCCAGCTTCTGCCACAAGGTCTCGCTGGCCCTGTCCAGTGGCTGGGAACTGCACGGCTCGCCGACCTACGCCTTCGACGCCGCATCGGGCATGATGCGCTGTGGCCAGGCGGTCACCAAGGTCGTCGAGGGGCGGGACTACGACCCGGCGATGAAGCTCGGCGAGCAATAGCGACAGGACTCAAGGGAGGCGGTTCGAGGCGCAAGGCCAGCCGCCATGCCGCCATGCCCGACAAGACGAAGCGACATCTGGAATCGGCCCTCGGCTACGGAATCGGCTGTGCCGTCCTCGGCGTCGTGGCGCTCATCGGCCTGGCGATCTTCGGGCTCGTCGCCGTCGCCATGCCGATGACCCTGTCGATCGTCCTTGGCACGCTCTCGGTGCTGGCGTTTCTGGGCTGGCGCCGACGGCGTCAGGCGACCGATTCCTCCAGAGCCTCCATGTCGTCGTCCGACAGGCCGAAATGATGCCCGATCTCGTGGATCAGGACATGCGAGACGAGGCTGCCCAGCGTCTCCTCGTGCTCGGCCCAGTAGTCGAGGATCGGCCGGCGATAAAGCAGGATCCGGTTCGGCATCTCGCCGGTGACCGGGCTGGCGAGATCGCCGATGGCACGGCCCTCGAACAGGCCGAGAATGTCGAAGGGGCTCTCCAGATCCACCTCCCGGACGACGTCGTCATCGGGAAACTCGGCGACGAAGAAGCGAATGTCGCCGGACAGCGCGCGGAATTCGGCGGGTAGCTCGCCATAGGCCTTGATAGCGATGGCCTCGATTACGTCGAGCCCCGGCGCCATCTGCCGTTCCCAGTTGCCGGGCATCATCCCATCGCTCACGGTCGGATCTCCTTCTCTGCGTCGTCGCCCGATGCGGTCTGGCCATACCAGGCGGAGACGGCCTCGATGTGCTCGTCGGTCAGGTGCTTGGCGATGTTGCGCATCACATGGGCATAGGCGGTGCCGCCGCGCTCGCCCTCCTTCCACAGGTGAAGCTGCGTGGCTAGGTACCATTCCGGCTGACCGGCGAGGCGCGGATAGGCGGCGTTGCGCAAGGTCTCGCGGTTGGGACCATCGGGCCCGTGGCAGCTTTCGCAGGCGGGCAGCTTGCGATCCGGCAGGCCGGTTTCGGCCAGCATGCGCCCCAGCGCCAGCAGGCCCTCGCGGTCATGAGGCGGCCCGGATGCCGCCGCCGGCAGCACGGTCTCCGCGGTCCCGGTCCGTAGCGGCTGGGTACCCGTTTCTGCGACAGCAGCCGCAACGATCGGCGTCACCGCCTCGGGGCCCTCCACGGCGGCGTAGTGCCTGGCGAGTCGCTCCAGCACGTCAGCCTCGTAGCGCCGTGCCGGCGGCTGCATGAAGCCGCTGGCACGCTTGCCGGCGGCATAGGCGAGGAGACTGGCGTAGAGATAGTCGGCCGGCTGGCCGGCCAGCACCGGGAAGGTGCCGGCGGGACCGCGCCCATAGCCGTCGCGGCCGTGGCATCGGGCGCAGTCGGCCAGGGCGTCCGCGAAGGCCGGATCGGCGTCCACGCCGGTCTCGGCACCCGCGTCGGCGGCGTCGCCGCCCGAAAGGGCCAGGTCGCGATAGGCCGCCGGCGGCATGCCGGGCAGGGCGCGCAGGAAGGCGACCTGGGCCCAGATCTCGTCACTGCGGTGCTGGGTGGGCCAGGCCGGCATGCCGGTATATTTGATGCCGTGCTGGACGATCCAGAACAGCTCCCGGTCGGACCATTCCGGGATCCGGTCCTCGAGGCGCGGCGGGTGCGGCGTCATCGACAGGACGACCGGCGACTGCTTCTCGGTCGGGCTGGCGTGGCATGGCGCGCAGCCGGTGGCGAAGTGTCCGGCGCCCCGCTTGACCAGCGAGGGGTCCGACAGATCGAGGTCGTCGGGGATCGTCACCGCCAGCGACTGCTTTTCGGCGGCATTGCCCATGACCCAGTGCAGGAACCAGCCGACAGGCGCGAAATGGCCCGAAGAGGCGGCGATCGGCACCATGCCGGACCATCCGACCGCGAAGGCGGCGAGAACGCCGGCGGCCCCGGCGAGGCCGATCCGCTTCCAGGTCAGGACGAAGTCGATCCGCTTGCGCATTATCGGCAATCCGCGATCATGATGGCGGGCAGGACGCTGAAGATGACGCCGATGAAGGACAGCGCGGCCAGGAGCAGCGTCGAGAACTCGAAAAACCGCTCGCGGTCCTCCGGCGTGTTCTGGTCGTGGCGATAGCCGCCACCGTAGCGCGACCAGTCCCGCCAGGCGCGCCTGAAGCCGTAGGCGATCACGATCAGCGACAGGAGCGTGACCACGCCGATGGCGATCCGCGCGGTGGTCAGGTCGTCGAACAGCCAGTTCTGCGGCGCGCAGGCATAGGCTGCCACCGTATAGCTGAACAGGAAGTGCAGCGCCCAGACCAGGGGCGCGGCGATCAGCGTCCACAGATTGTCATAGGTGCGTTTGTCGACCGACATCGTCGCCTCCTAGACCAAGAGCGGGAAGAGCGAGATCGTCACCACCGTCGCCAGCGCGGTCACGCCCATGAAGTGCCAGTAGAGGGCGACATTGTGGATATCGATGTCGAAGACCGGGGTGAGCTTGCCGGCCAGCGAGCGGGCGAGGCAGTAGAACAGCATGAGCGCGCCGACCGCACCATGGGCGGCGGTCCAGATGACCAGCGTCCAGACGATCGCCGGATGGACGTGGACCGTCGGGTCCATGCCGGTGGAATAGGGCGCCCAGACCAGCGCCGCCGACGCCGCGAGGCTGAGCGCGGCGCCGCCGCCCATCAGGAGACGCGACAGGCCGACGCGTTCGCGGTTGTTGGCGATAAGCGCCAGCTGGGGCGCGATCCACGCCGCGGCGAACAGCCCGAGCGCGATCAGCGGCCAGAGGAGCCCCGGCCCCTGCGAGACCGGCGGCGGGAAGTCCGCATGGATGGTGAAGAAGAAATAATAGCCGAAGGCCAGTCCGGCAAAGGCGGTGCCGTCGCCGATCATGGTGATGAACATCGCCCACCAGCCGACCGAGTGCGGGCCCGAAGTGTAAAGCGGCAGCGACAGGCCACGCCCGACATCCTTCGACATCTTCTCCGGGATCACGGCCGTGCCGCGCCATAGCCAGACAA
This sequence comes from Aurantimonas sp. A2-1-M11, assembly GCF_036549475.1. NCBI lineage: Bacteria > Pseudomonadati > Pseudomonadota > Alphaproteobacteria > Hyphomicrobiales > Aurantimonadaceae > Aurantimonas > Aurantimonas sp. A2-1-M11. The sequence continues at coordinate 126,586 of NZ_JAZHLI010000004.1, forward strand.
TGATCGCCGCGGTCGCCAGCACCATCGCGGCAATCGTCAGGTACCAGTAGTGGAACGTGGCGAGGATGAAGACGGCGCCGAGGAACATCGCTGCCCAGAAGGTCATGAAGGTCGGTCCGGGCACGCGCAGGCACTGGATCGGCCGCCCGTCGAGGACGCTGGTCACGATGGTCTCGCGCTTCATCTCGACGGCGTCGGGCAGGTAGAAGCGCCCCTTGTCGACATCGTCGATGAAGTTCGGCTGATCCCAGATCGGGTAGCGCGTGGTGACCAGCGGGATCGAGCGCGCGCCCCAGTTCTCGCCGGGCATCTCGCCCAGCCATTCCAGCGTGCCGGCGTTCCAAGGATTGCGCCTGGCGTAGGGCTCCTTGCCGCGCGGCCGCAGGACGTCGGCCACGACCACGAGGAAGCCGGACGCGAAGATGAAGGCGCCGATCGTCGAGATCAGGTTGGGAATCTCCAGCCCCAGCGCCTCCGGATAGGTCCAGACCCGTCGCGGCATGCCCATCAGCCCGGACCAGTGCATCGGCATGAAGGCGACGTTGAAGCCCACGAACATCAGCCAGAAGGCGATCTTGCCGAAGCGGTCGGACATCTTGCGGCCGCCGATCAGCGGCCAGTAATAGTAGACGCCGGCGATCAGCGGGAACAGCATGCCGCCGATCAGGACGTAATGGAGATGGGCGACGATGAAATAGGTGTCGTGCGCCTGCCAGTCGAAGGGCGCCAGCGCGATCATCACGCCGGTCAGCCCGCCGATGACGAAGATCGCCAGGAAGCCGGAGACGAACAGCATCGGCACCGAATAGATCACCCGGCCGGTGAGCATCGTCGCCAGGAAGACGAAGATCTGGATGCCGGTGGGGATCGCCACCGCCTCGGAGGCGGCGGAGAAGAAGCCGAGCGAGATCGCCGGCAGTCCGGTGGCGTACATGTGGTGGACCCACAGGCCGAAGGACAGAAAGCCCGTGCCCACGGCGGCCAGCACGATCCAGGAATAGCCCAGGAGCGGACGCTGGGAGAAGGTCGGCACGATCATCGCCAGCAGCGCGATGGCCGGCAGGAAGACGATGTAGACCTCCGGATGGCCGAAGATCCAGAACAGGTGCTGCCACAGCATCGGGTCGCCGCCGCGGGTCGGGTCGAAGAACGGCCAGTTGAACAGCCGTTCGAGCTCGAACAGGATGTCCCCGGCGATCAGCGGCGGGAAGGCGAAGAGGATCATGCCGGCCACGACCAGCACGTACCAGCCATAGAGCGGCATCAGATTGAGCCGCATGCCCGGCGGCCGGCACTTTAGCGTGCCGACGATCAGCTCGACGGCCGCCGCGATCGAGGCGACCTCGATGAAGGAGAGGCCGAGGAGCCAGATGTCAGGGCCATAGCCGGGCGAGAACCGCTCCTGGGTGGTCAGCGGCGGATACATGAACCAGCCGCCCTCGGGCGCGGAATCAAAGAAGATCGACCCGCAGACGAAGACCCCGCCGATCAGGAAGCACCAGTAGCCGAAGGCCGACAGGCGCGGGAACGGCAGGTCGCGCGCACCCAGCATCTGCGGCAGGAGGATGATCGCCACGGCCTCGAAGATCGGCACCGCGAACAGGAACATCATCACGGTGCCGTGCAGCGTATAGACCTGGTTGTAGAAGGATGCCGTCAGGAAGTCGTTTTCGGGCACGGCCAGCTGGCTGCGGATCATCAGCCCGAGCACGCCGGCAAACAGCATGAAGGCGAAGGAGGTGGCGGTGTACCAGACCCCGACTTCGGTATTGTTGACCGCCGACCAGTAGCGCCAGCCCTTCGGCGCGGCCCACACCTTGCGCAGCCGGTCCTCCTGCTCGCGGCGGACGGCCTCGTCCTCCTGGTCGCGATCCGAAGCGCCGGTGAACGCCGGATTGTCGAAGGGTGTCTCGCTCATTCGAGGCTTCCCAGCCATTGGGCCATGACGGCGATTTCGGTGTCCGGCAGGACGCCGAAGGACGGCATCTCGACGCCCGGCTTGACGTGATCGGTGGAGTGGATGAAGCGGGCGATGTTGGCCTCGCTCGTCGGCAGCAGGCCGGCAGCGATGGTCCGGCGTGCGGCGACATGGGTCAGGTCCGGGCCGACGCGGCCGTTGGCCTTGGTGCCGCGCACCGCGTGGCAGGCGCCGCAGCCATTCTTCAGGAACAGGGTCCTGCCTGGATGGTCGGTCACGGCGGCGGGGCGGGCCATGGCCGCGACATGGGCGTCGTATTCGGCCTGCGGCACGACCACGACGCGCAGGCCCATCTGAGTGTGGGCGTCGCCGCAGAATTCGGCGCAGACGCCGTTATAGACGCCTTCGCGGGTCGGCTCGAGCACCAGCCGGTTCACCCGTCCGGGGATTGCGTCGGTCTTTCCGGCGATGGCCGGGACCCAGAAGGAGTGGATCACGTCGGGGCTGCCCAGCAGGATCTCGCTGCGCCGCCCGAGCGGCAGCCACACTTCGTTGGCGCTTTCGACGCCGCCGACGGGCAGGCTGCGCACGACGCCGGTCTCGCCTTCGACATCGTAGGAGACGCGCCACCAGAACCGTTCGCCCGAGACCGCGATGGTGGGCCCGTCCGCCGCGCGTCGCAGCTCCGGCATCATTGCGAGGCCCCAGATCAGCAGCCCGGCCAGCACGACGACGGGAAAGACGCCGCCGCCCCAGACGATCAGCCGCAATCCGGTCTTCTCGCTGTGGGCGCGGGGCCGCGTCTTCGTGGCGTAGATGCCGAGCCCGATGACGAGCACCCAGATGGCGACCGAGCCGACCAGCATGACCCAGAAGAGGAACTCGACCGCGCTGGCCTCTGCCCCGGCACCCTCGAAGACCGATTGCGGTCCGGCGCAGCCGGCAAGGAGTGCAAGGCCTGTCAGGGCCAGAAGCCGGACACCCCCGGACAGGAGCGATCGCGCGGACGACCGGCGGAAAGGCGGAGACCCTCTCGTGAGCGGCCGCGGTGCCGGCATGGTCGTCCTTTCGATATGGCGCGGTCGCCGGGCAGAGGGCGCTCATGGCGGTCTTCGATCCGAAGATAGGGGCCGTGGTGGTTTCGGCCAGAACCAAATCGGCAGGCGCCGAAGCCTCGGGGCAAGCCGGCGGTCACTGGAAGTTCCGGCCCTTGGGCAGGATCTCCCGGCTCTGGCGATCGGCCATGCCGGGTTGATGCGGGACGCCGCCCGCCGCCACCATCCGCAGGTGCCGGTCGACCAGCCGCTTCTGCAGGCGCTGTTCGTCGACGGGCCTGCGCACCTCGTCGGCGCGGGCAAGCGCGGCGCCGAGCGAGGAGGCGAGCGTCGCCGCCTCGGCGCCCGGGCCGGCCGGGCGGCTGGAGGGCCGCCGCAGGGGGCTCTTCACATGATCCGCCGGCGCTACGGCGTAATCCGTCGCCGCACCGCCATCGGCCACCCGCATCAGGAGCGGCGTCAGATCCTCGATGGTCTGGGCCACGACATGGATGACGCCGTGATCGCTCTGCATGCGCCCGGTCACCTTGACGAAACGGGCACCCAGGACGAGGGCCCGGTGGCTTTCGAAGACCTTGGGCCAGACGATGATGTTGGCGGTCCCGGTCTCGTCCTCGATGGTCATGAAGATGACGCCCTTGGCCGAGCCGGGCCGCTGGCGGATCAGGACAAGGCCGGCGACACTGACCCGGCTGCCGGAGCGCAATTGCTCCAGCCGCTCGTCGGGGATCACCCGCAGGGCGTCGAGGTCGCGGCGCACGAAGCTCACCGGATGGGCCTTCAGCGACAGCGACAGGAAGCGGTAGTCGTTAATGACCTCATCGCCGACCGGCATCGGCGGCAGCCGTGCGTCGGGCTCGGCCTGCAGGTCGCGGGTCGCGGCCCGCTCGAACAGCGGCAGCCGCTCCGAGGATCCCTTGGCGTCGAGCGCCCGGCAGGCCCAGAGCGCGTCACGGCGGCTATAACCGAGGCAGGCGAAGGCATCGGCGTCGGCCAGGCGTTCGATCGTGGCGCGCTTGAGGCCGGAGCGCAGCCACAGGTCGCGCACCGAATCGTAGCCGGCGCCGCGCGCGGCCACCAGCGTCCGCATCTCCGCCTCGCCCAGGCCCTTCACCTGCCGGAAACCCAGGCGCACCGCATGGCGCGTGCGGATATGGTCGCGCATTTCGCCATGGCGGGCCTTCATGCGCCCGGGCGCGAAGGGCGCCGCCTCCAGCGACTGGTCCCATTCGGAGCGGTTGACGTCGACCGGCCGCATCTCGACGCCGTGCTCGGCCGCGTCGCGCACGATCTGCGCCGGGGCGTAGAAGCCCATCGGCTGGGCGTTGAGGAGGGCGGCGGCGAAGACGTCCGGATAATGGCATTTCAGCCAGCAGGAGACATAGACCAGGAGCGCGAAGGAGGCGGCGTGGCTTTCGGGAAAGCCGTATTCGCCGAAGCCCTCGATCTGCTTGAAGCAGCGCTCGGCGAAGTCGCGCTCGTAGCCGCGCTCGACCATGCCCTCGACCATCTTCTTCTGGAAGGTGTGGATGGTGCCGACCCGCCGGAACGTCGCCATGGCGCGGCGCAGCCGGTCGGCCTCGTTGGGCGTGAAGCCGGCGGCGACGATGGCGATCTTCATCGCCTGTTCCTGGAACAAGGGAACGCCGAGGGTGCGGCCGAGCACCTCGCGCAGTTCCTCCTTGGGGAAGGTGACCGGCTCCAGCCCCATCTTGCGGCGCAGATAGGGGTGGACCATGTCGCCCTGGATCGGCCCCGGCCGTACGATCGCCACCTCGATGACGAGATCGTAGAAGCAATCGGGCCTGAGCTTCGGCAGCATGGTCATCTGCGCCCGGCTCTCGATCTGGAAGACGCCCAGCGTGTCGGCGCGCTGGATCATCGCATAGGTCGGCAGGTCGTCCTGCGCCTTTGACAGATCCGCCAGGGTCAGCGGCAGGTCGTAATGCGTCTTCAGCAGGTCGAAGGCGCGGCGCAGGCAGGACAGCATGCCCAGCGCCAGGATGTCGATCTTCAGGATGCCCAGTTCGTCGAGGTCGTCCTTGTCCCATTCGACGATGGTGCGCCCCTCCATGCCGGTGTTGAGGATCGGCACGACCTCGTCGATGCGGCCCTTGGTGATGACGAAGCCGCCGACATGCTGGGACAGGTGCCGGGGGAAGCCGGCGAGTTCGGCGGAAAAGGCCAGCACGTTGGCGGTGGTGGCATCCTTCGACGACAGCCCGGCCGCAGCGGCCTCGCGCTCGCCGAGATCGGTGGAGGAATAGCCCCAGACCGAGCCGGACAGGGCCGAGACCGCATCTTCCGACAGGCCGAACGCCTTGCCGACCTCGCGGGCGGCCGAGCGCGCGCGATAGGTGATGACGGTCGCGGCGATGGCGGCGTTGTCGCGGCCGTAATGCTCGTAGATGTACTGGATCACCTCCTCGCGGCGCTCGTGCTCGAAGTCGATGTCGATGTCCGGCGGCTCGCGCCGGTCCGAGGAGATGAAGCGTTCGAACAGGAGGCCGGCCCGCTCCGGCGAAACCTCGGTGACGCCGATGCAGAAGCAGACGACGGAATTGGCCGCCGAGCCACGGCCCTGGCACAGGATGCCCTTCTCGCGGGCACCCCTGACGATGTGGTGGACGGTGAGGAAATACGGCTCGTACTGCAATTCGCCGATGATCTTCAGCTCGTAGTCGATCCGCGTCGTCACGCTGGCCGGCACGCCCTCCGGATAGCGCCATCGGGCCCCCTCATGGGCGAGGTGGCGCAACTCGTCCGCCGGCGAGCGGGAAAGCTTCAGCGCCTCGTCGGGATATTCGTAGGCTAGGCTCTTCAGGTCGAAGCCGAGCTCGGCGAAGAACCGGCCGCTCTCGGCGATCGCCTCGGGCGCGTGGCGGAACAGCCGTTCCATTTCGTGCGGCGCCTTCAGGTGCCGCTCGGCATTGCGCGCCAGCAGGAACCCTGCCTCGGCCAGGGGCACGTGCTCGCGGATCGCGGTCATCACGTCCTGCAGGCGCCGCCGGCCGGGGGCATGGTGGAAGGCGTCGTTGGTGGCCAGCATCGGCGTGCGGCAGCGCGCGGCAAGACGGGCCGCCCGCGCCATGCGGCGCTGGTCGAGCCCGTCATGGGCCGGCGCGACGGCCAGCCGGACAGCGCCGCCGAACGCCTCGCGCAGCCGCTGCAACGGGTCGGCCAGCCCGGCCTCCCTCGCCGCGCCCTCGCCGTTCTCGCCGCCGCCGAGCGCCAGCGGCGCGACCACCGCCAGATTGAGGCCCTCGCCCCATTCCAGCAGGTCGGGCAGGGCGAGGATGCAGCTGCCCTTCGTCGCCCGCAGATTGCCGCGGCTGAGCAGCCGGCAGAGGCGGCCCCAGCCGGTGCGGTCGCGCGGATAGGCAAGGATGTCGGGCGTGGCGTCCGAAAACACCAGCCGGGCGCCGGGCGCATAGGGCAGTTCCGCCTCGCGGGCGGCCTGATGGGCGCGCACGACGCCCGCCACGGTGTTGCGGTCGGCGATCCCGAGCCCGGCCAGGCCGAGGCGATGGGCGGTGACCACCAGCTCCTCCGGCTGCGAGGCGCCGGTGAGGAAGGAAAAGCAGCTGGCGACGCCGATCTCGGGAAAGGCCCGCGGCGCCCGATAGGGCTCGATCCTCATGCGAAGATGCCGTGCAGGAACCAGGCCGGACGGCCGTCCGGCACCTGCAGCTCGGGGTCGACGGCCGGGTCGGCGCAGCCCTCGCGGAACAGCCAGAAGCGGCGACCGTCCGCGTCCTCGACGCGGTAATAGTCGCGGGCGGCCTCGTCGGGCTGGCGCCACCATTCGCCGGCGATGCGCTCCGGCCCCTCGGCCCGGCGCACCACATGCAGCGCCCGGCGCCAGCGGAATTTCAGCGGCGCGCCGTCCGGCACCTCGAAGCTCGCCTCGATCGGTTCCGGGATGGCAAGGAGTCGCAGTGGTCGCGGTGCCGTCTGGGGTGGAGCGACCGGAACGGGCCTGGCCAGCGCGGCCGAGCCGGCCGCCATGGGCCGCCAGCGTTCGGCCCGTTCGGGCCAGTGGCTGGCGACGGCGTCGAGCCGCAGGACGCTGGCCTCGCCGAGCCGCGCCCCGAGCCGGTCGACGAGGTTGCCGAAGGCGTCGCTGCCGATGGTCTCGCCCGACAGGTCGGTCTGCAGGTCCGGCATCGCCTCGGTGGCGTAGATGGCGAGCTTGACGAGGTCGTAGCCGAAGCCGGCGTCGAATTCCTCGCCCAGGCCTTTCATGCGCTCGCGGAACAGGCGCTGGATGGCGGCGGGTTCGCGCACCGGCCGCGATGCGCCGACCATCAGCCGGTTGACCGCGCCGTCGACGCGGAACAGCGACAGTTCGAGCTGCCGGGCGCCGACGCCGCGCCGTTCCAGATCGCCCTTCAGCCGCGCGGCGAGAAGCAGGAGGATGCGATCCACGTCGTCGGTCAGGCTGATCGGCTCGAACAGCCGCCGCTCGGCGGTCAGGTCGGGCACCGGCCGGCGCGGGCTGATCGGCCGGGAGGCGTGGCCCAGCGCCGTGTCGAGGCGCGCCAGCAGATCCTCGCCGAAGCGCCGCGCCAGCCCCGCCCGGGGCAGCGCCAGGAGCGCGTCGATCGACTTCAGCCCGAGCCGGCGAAACATCGCCGCGACCGGTGCCTCCAGCCGCAGGGCGGCGACGGGCAGCGGGGCGACGGCCGCCAGCTCGTCGTTCGCGGCGACGATGGTGCCGCCCCGTCCCCTGCCACCGCCGACCAGCGCCAAAGCGGTGCCGGCATGGCTGGCGATCGCCGCCAGGGCGGAAAGGCCCTGGTGGAACAGCCGCACGAGCAGGTCGTCCATCAGCGCCTTCTCGCCGCCGAAGAGATGGGCGCAGCCGGAAATGTCGAGGACGAGGCCGTGCGGCGCGTCGAGGGCGACGAGCGGGGTGTAGCGGTCGCACCAGTCGGCCACCGCTTCCAGAAGCCGCCGGTCGGCCGCCGGGTCGGTCAGCATGACCTCCATGTCCGGAAACCGCGCCTTCGCCTCGGCAAGACTGCTGCCTGGCGCCAGGCCCATCGCCGCGGCCGCCTCGCAGGTCGCGACGATGCGGTTGGCGTTGCCGATCGTCTCGTAGAGCGCCAGCGGCGACAGGCCTGCGCCGTTGGTGGCGTCGGTGCCGGCCGGCACCTTACGAGGCGCGTCGGAGCGCCACGACCGTCCCATCCGCTCGCGTCGGATCCGGTCCGTCGACAATCGTGGAAACGAGAGGGCGAGGTAACGGTTCGGAACCGGCCGGAGGGTCGAAACGTCGCTCATGGGAATTCCACTCCAGGACAACATGCTGCGGGCGACCGTCGCGGGATTNGGTAACGGTTCGGAACCGGCCGGAGGGTCGAAACGTCGCTCATGGGAATTCCACTCCAGGACAACATGCTGCGGGCGACCGTCGCGGGATTTCTCCACCGTGACGTCGAAGACCGGGTGACCGATGAGCTTGTCGCGCTCGTACAGGTCGGCGACGCGGCTGGCCGGGCCCGACCGGATCCGCAGCCGGAGCGGCGCGGCGGTAGCCTCGGGACGGGCACTCTGGCGCAGCAGCAGCAGCGGCAGGCCGGCCTCGCGGGCCCGCAGATGCAGCCGCCGGGTGCCGTCGAGGCCGAGCCGGGCGGGATTGCCGCGCACCTCCAGGATCGCCATGGCCAGCGCCCGCGAGGCGGCGGCCTCCTCGCCGGCCCAGGCCGCCTCGTCCAGCTTGCGCGTCCTCACGAGGCAGAGCGCCGCGGGATCGAGGCCGAAGCCAGCCAGCCCCGGCAGATAGGGAAGCCCGGCCTCTAAGAAGGCCATCCTGTCGCCGATCCACAGGAGCGGCCGGCCGGGCCGTGCGCCGAAGCGGATCGCCAGGGCCAGGGCGAAGCCGGCGAGCGAGCCCCCGTCGCGGGTTTCGTCGAGATGGATCTCGGCCAGTCCCGCCGCCGGAAAGCCGCCGCCCAGCGCCGCGTCGGCCGCCGCGCAGCCGAGCGGCATCAAGCCTGGCGCCCCGCGCCGCACGGCCGCCGCGTCGCCCTGCCGGGCGCGGTCGGGGGCCGGGGTTTCCAGCCGGCAGACCGGCTCGTCCTCGATCTGCGCGATGCGTTCGCGCAGCTCCGACAGGGCACGATTCCTAGCAAAGCCCCGATCCGTGCCATGCAGGCGAACGGGGGCTGGCGGGTCCGCGGGCCGGGCAGCGGGCCGCGGGAAGGGATCGGTCGAGGCCATAGGATTCTCCTTCGATCGCAAGGGATTCGCGATCGTTCCGCCTCACCAAGAGGTTTGTTCCTGATATGTTCATATGGATTCCAGAGCGGCCCGGGAGAGTCAAGCCGAGTCTGCGCCGGCGCGAGCGCGGCGTCGGGGAAGGGCAGGATTCCTAAGGGTCTTTGCGGCAAAGCCCCGCAAAAAGATCGCCGGACAGGCGACGCGGGCGGTCGCTACATCCGGATCCGCCGCAGCGCGTCGGCCGGTTCGCGGCGGCCGCGCCATTGCTTGGGATAGCCGAAGGAGACCTCCTCGAAGGCGACGCCGTCGATGATCTTGGAGGACGGCATGTGCAGATGGCCGGAGATCACCGCCCGGGCATTGTAGCGGGTGTGCCAGTCCTCGGTGCGGGTGGTGCCGCACCAGAGCGAGAAGCGCGGGATGCGCGGCAGGCGCGCGAGTTCGCGGCGCAGCGGCCAGTGATTGACGAGGATGTTGGGAGTGCCGTTGTCGAGGGCGTCGAGGCGGGCCTGCGTCGCCGCGCAGCGCGCCGCGCACCAGGCGCTGCGGCTGTCGTGGGGATCGGCCGGCAGGAACTGCTCGTCGGCGCAGACCGGCCCGCCTTCGCGCGCCCAGGCGACGGCGTCCGCGTGGGACACGTCCGCGGGGCGGAAGGAATAGTCGTAGAGCAGGAACATCGGCACGATGCGCACGTCGCGGCCATCGATGGCGACCAGCGGATAGGCGTCTTCGGGCGTCAGCACGCCGCGCGCCCGGCAGCGCACGACGAAGTGCTCGTAGCGCGCCTGGCCGCGCAGCGGCACGCCCTGGCTCGCCACGGCCCAGAGCTCGTGATTGCCCGGCACCCAGACGATCTGCCGGTATTTCGGCTGCAGGACGTCGAGGGCCAGATCCAGATGCCGCTCGGTCTCGCCCACATCACCGGCGAGAATCAGCCAGTCGTCCGGATGGGCGGCGATCTCGTGGATCGCCTCGCGATTGGCCGGATGGCCGAGATGCAGGTCGGCGACGGCGAAGAGCTTCACGGGGCGGGGTCCGCGGCGTCGAGATCTGTCGCCGAACCGGACAGGGGAATCGTGCGCAGGAACCGCACGGCACCGATCCGCGCAGGTGGCGAGACGGCGAAGGCCAGCCGGTGATCGGCGGAGACGGGCCGGCGCAGGAACGCCCAGCGGACCGGATCATCGGGGCAGCCGGCATGGAAGGCGATCGTCGGCGCGCCGGCGTCGTCGTCGAGGGTGAAGGAGAAGCCGTCCAGCGGCAAGGCGAGGCCCATGCCGCGCGCCTTGATATAGGCTTCCTTCAGTGTCCAAACGGCGAAGAAGCGCTCGGCGAGAGCCGGCCCGGCGGCGGCCCTCACCCATGCCCCTTCGGCCTGCGAGAAATAGCGGCCCGCCAGGTCGAAGGTTGCGCTCTGCCGGCCGACGGCCTCCACGTCGACGCCGATCTCGCAACCATGGGAGACCGCCAGCGCGACGAGGCCGCGGGTGTGGGAAAGGTTGAAGACCAGCCCGCCCGGCGCCTCGCCGACGATCGCCGGCCGGCCGTAGCGGTTGGTCTCGAAGCGCCAGTCGCCGGGGGCGACGTCGCGGTAGCGCGACAGGGTGGTGCGAAGCAGCGCCCTGCCGACCAGGAATTCGTCGCGTGCGCCCGTCACCATGTAGCGGTCGTGGCGCGCGACCTCGCCCGGATCAAGCAGCGCACGATAGGCGTCGCGCTCGCTCTCGCCGATATCGTCGAGGAAGGTCAGCCAGATGGCGGCGCCATTCTCCGGCAGGCCAAGGTTGGCGGTTCGGGCGGCGGGAGTGGTCGTGGGCAAGGACTTCCTCGGCGGCTCGGGCGGCCGCATCCGACCGCCGCAAAAGGATCGAGGCGCGGGGGGACATCCGCGCCTCGATCATCGTCTCAATGTGGGGTGGCCTCAGTCCACCCGGTAGAGGGGCACCGGCCGCTCTTCGCGGCGTTCCTCGCGCACTCCGCGGCGATCGTCCCGACGGTCCTCGCGGAAGTCCCGCCGGTCCTCGCGCCGCTCTTGGCGCAGTTCGCGGCGCTCTTCGCGCCGATCACGCCTGTCGTCGCGGCGATCGAAGTCGGGACGTCCGCGGCGGGTGTCGTAGCGGTCGCGGTCGCGGTAGAAGTTGCGGCCGCGATAATGGCTGTCCCAGTAGCTGCCGATCGAGAAGGAGACGATCGGCGCTTCCATCCGCTCGATATAGCGCGGGCCGGTGTAGCGGCGCGCGCCCGCATCGGCGAGATAGTTCGACGACATCCAGCCACGCTGGCCGGCATAGCCGACATCGCACCAGGCACGGGTGTCGAGGCAGCCGAAGACGCGGACCCGGTCGCCGGCGCCGACGACGTTGACGGCGGGGTAGGAGGTGGACGGGCCGGCGCGCAGATTGACGTCGGTGGTGGCGATCGCCCGCGACTGGGCCTGGGCGGCCGTCGGGATGGTGAAGGCGCTGGCGACCGCGAGCGCTGCAAAAAGCATCTTGTTCATGGCGTTCCTCGGACTGAGCCGGAACCTCTCCGGTTCTCTTGCTGCAGTAAGCCACATCGAGTCCGAACGGTTCCCGAACGCATCCGTTATCCGGCGTTCATCTTCCGCAGGGGCAGCCGTGTCAACGCTTTGCCTCGATGGCGTCCCACAGGAGCGCGGCGATGTCGGCGCCGCCGAACCGCTTGACCTCGCGAATGCCGGTCGGGGAGGTGACGTTGATCTCGGTCAAGAGGTCGCCGATCACGTCGATGCCGACGAAGATCAGGCCGCGCTCCCGCAGGGCCGGTCCGATCCGCTCGCAGATCTCGTGCTCGCGCGGTGTCAGCTCGGTCGCGGTCGCCTGGCCGCCGACATGCATGTTGGAGCGGGTGTCGGTCTCGGCCGGCACGCGGTTGATCGCGCCGGCGAACTCGCCGTCGACCAGGATGATCCGCTTGTCGCCCTTGCGCACGTCCTTCAGGTAGCGCTGCACGATGAAGGGCTCGCGGAACAGGATGCCGAAGGTCTCCAGGAAGGAGGTCAGGTTGCGGTCGTCCGGGGTGATGTGGAAGACGCCGGCGCCGCCATTGCCGTAGAGCGGCTTCATGACGATGTCGCCGAATTCGGCGCGGAACGCCATCACCTCTTCCGGGTCCTTGGTGATCAGCGTCTCCGGCATGAGATCGGCGAATTCGGTGACGAAGATCTTCTCCGGCGCGTTGCGCACGGAGGCCGGGTCGTTGACGACCAGCGTCTTCGGGTGGACACGTTCCAGAATGTGGGTCGAGGTGATGTAGGCCATGTCGAAGGGCGGGTCCTGGCGCAGGAGGACGACGTCCATCTCGGCGAGGTCGACCTTCTCCTGTGGCCCGAGGGTGAAGTGGTTGCCCTCTTCCTCGCGCAGTTCCATCGCCTCGCCGCGGGCCGTGGCGCGGCCGTCGCGCAGGGACAGCCGGTCGGGCGTGTAGTGGAACAGGCTGTGTCCGCGGTTCTGCGCTTCCAGGCAGAGGGCGAAGGTGGAATCCCCCTTGATCGAGATCGAGGAGACATGGTCCATCTGGACCGCGACTTTGAGCGCCATGGGGTTTCCTTCGCCTGGGAACGGGTACGACCGCGCTGCGACGTAGCGCCGGCGGGCGGCTTGCGCAATGGCTTCAGACGCATCGTTTCCGGCCAGACCCCCGGGGCGCGCCTCCGGTCAGGCGACCCAGCGCCGCCCGGTGGTCTCCAGACCGAAGAAGCGCGGCGTGCGGGCGAAGGTGGCCAGCCCGGCCAGCGCGGCCAGCGGCTCGGTCACGACGAAGAGCGGGATCTCGCGCATCAGCGCGCTGTGCGGCGCCTTGTCCTCGAAGGCGGCGCGCACCTGGTCGGCCTTCAGGATTGGAATGATGCGCTGGAAGATGCCGCCGGCGATGTAGACGCCGCCGCGTGCCATGAAGATCAGCGCGATGTCGCCGGCCACCCGGCCGAGATAGGTGGCGAAGAGGTCCACGGCCTCGCCCGATGCCGCATCCTTGCGGTTGACCGCAGCTTCGGTGACCTCGGCAGGCGAGGTGTGGACGGCCTCGGTGCCGTCGGCGGCGCAGATCGCGGTGTAGAGATTGACGAGGCCGCGACCGCACAGGATCTGCTCGCCGGACACCCGCCCCTCGATGGTCTTCAGATGTGGCCAGATGGCGTAGTCGCGCGGGCTGCGCGGGCCGAGATCGATGTGGCCGCCCTCGCCGGCGACGGGGATCCACATGTTGCGGGCGCGCACGAGACCGGCCACGCCGAGGCCGGTGCCGGGGCCGAGCACGGCGCGGCTGGCGCCCTCGTGCACGGTGCCGCCGCCGACCTGCGAGCGCGCGGAATCGCCGAGCGAGGAGATCGCCAGCGCCTGCGCCTCGAAATCGTTGAGAACGATGACCTCCTGGATGCCGAGTTCGGCTAGCATCTTGCGCGGCCGCACCACCCAGGGGCAGTTGGTCAGATCGATCTCGTCGCCATCGACCGGGCCCGCGACTGCCAGCACTGCCGATTTCGGCTGGATCGAGGTCTTGTCGAGGACGCTGGCCTGGATGGCTTCGTCGATCGTCTCGAAATCGGCGGTCTGGACCACCGGAAACGGCTTGGGGTCGGCGAAGGCGTCGACCAGCAGCGAGAAGCGTGCATTGGTCCCGCCGATATCGCCGATCAGGATCGGAAATTTCAACGCGTCGCTGTCGTCGCGCTTGCCTGCCATGGAGATGCCCGCTTCAATCGATTCGTATGCCTTGCCACATAGGCCATCACCGTGACGAACGCAAAACGCCGCTACCGGGGTTGGTGCGATGCGTGCGCGCCGGCCAGGGCGGTCGGCGGCGGCACCGACGCGCTGGATCAGCGCGACGGCCGATTGGTGGGAATCGGCACCCGGACCTGCGGTGCATAGCTGAGCGCCGCCGGTGGCGGGGCCGAGACGCCGGCGGCTATCACACCGCCGCCGTCGAAAATGGCGGGGGCCCCGGCGACCTGCCGGCAGGCATCGGGCATGTCGGCCAGCATCATCGGCGGCTTCGGCTTGGGTGGCTTGCCACCGGGCTTGGGCGGCTGCAGCGCGACGTCGAACCACCAGTCGAGTTCGCCGCAGCCATCGCCGCTGCCGGTGGAGCGCTGCTCGGTACAGCCGGGCGAGCCGGGCTGGCAGAACAGCCGCACGTGGAAATGTTCGTGATGGCCGTAGAAGGGGCGGACCTTGTTCAGCCAGGCGCGTTCGCGCCCCGTGGTCTCGCACAGCTTCTTCTTGATGCCCGGATGGACGAAGATGCGCTGGACCTTGGGATCCTCGGCCGCCATCCGGATGAGATCGCGGTAGTTCGACGACCAGATCCGGTCGTCGACCTCGAAGGTGCCGGGCTTCAGGACCGAGCGGAACGGATAGTCCTCCCGCTCGGCCGGTGTCAGGCGGCCGGCCGGCATCGGACGCAGCCAGATGTCGGCGTCGAGGCCGATCTGGTGGGAGGCATGGCCGGAGGGCATCGGTCCGCCGCGGGCTTGCGAGATGTCGCCGACCAGAAGGCCGGGCCAGACACCGCGGGCGGCGGCCTCCCGGGAGAGGCGCTCCAGAAAGGCGACGGTGTTGGGGTGGCCGTAGCGGCGGTCGCGTGACATCCGCATGGCCTGCCAGGTCGGGCCGTCGGCGGGAAGCTGCGCCGCGCCGGCCAGGCAGCCCTTGGAATAGAAGCCGAAACTGGCCGAGGGCATGGCCGCCGCCGCACGCTGGCTGCCGAAGATCTCCTTGGCGGTCGGCTCGGCCGCTGCCACCGTGCACGCCAGGAGCGCCGCGGCCAGGAGCGCGCCCGCCGCGGTGCGTGTCATGTCCATCGCCGTCATCTGCCTCGTCTTTCCCGGGTCATCGCCTCGGTGAGCCTATCCGGCGCATATGGGCCGAAGCTTGCCGAGGGCTCCGGGCGGCGCGGTGCGCCGGCCCGCATCATGGGGTGCAGACTGGCGCAGGCTTATGCCGTTTTCGTGGCCGTCAGCGCGGAACCTGGACCCAGTCGCCGGTGCGCCCGGCCTCGAACAGGGCATCGATCGCCGCCTGGTTGCAACGGCTGGATTCCAGGGGGAACAACTCGGTGCCCTTGCCCGCCACCGCGTCGGCGAAGCTTTCGACCTGCAGCCGGTACTGGTCGACGCCGGGGAAGCGGAAGGTTTCGGTATGACGGTGCGTACGGTCGTGCAGGAACACCTTGTCGCCGTCGTAGAGGCTGGCATTGAACGGCGCCGCGATCTCGATGAAGCCGTCCTGGCCATGGAAGACGATGCCCTGACGGTTCGCCATGCGGGTCCCCAGATACAGGCTCATCTCGAAGTCGCCGAAATCGACGGTGCCGGTGACGAAGGAATCGGTGCCGAATTCCGCGTCCGTGACCACCTTGGCGCGCACCCGCTCCGGCTCCATCTCGGTCGCGAAGCGGCAGGTGACCATCGGATAGACGCCGATGTCGCGCAGCGCGCCGCCGCCGAGCTCGGGCCGGTTGCGCATGTTGGCGGCATCGACATTGTAATAACTGAAGGCGGCCTGGACATGCACCAGCCGGCCGATGGCGCCCTCGGCGATCAGCGCCTGCACCTTGGCCCATTGCGGGTGGTAGGTGACCATGAAGGCTTCCGAGACCGTGACGCCGGCGGTCTTTGCCGCCTCCGCGATCGTCGCGATCTCCGCGGCAGTCATGCCCATCGGTTTTTCGCACAGGACATGCTTGCCGGCCTCGATGGCCTTCAGCGTCCATTCGGCGTGCTGCGAGGTCGGCAGCGGAATGTAGATCGCGTCGATCTCGTCGGACGCCAGGAGCTTGTTGTAGCTGCCATAGGCGCGCGGGATGCTGAAGGCTTCCGCGACCTCGCGGGCCCGATCCTCGTCGCGGCTGGCGATGGCCGCCAGCGCGCCGTTGCTGGCCTTCGCGATCGCCGGCATCACGTGGTCCCGCGCGATCTTGGCGGTGGACAGAATTCCCCATCTGAGCATGCCGGTTCCCCCTCTTTCGTTGTCTGCTGCGTCGTCGATGGTCGCCCATAGCTGCCACGGCCGCCCGCCCTCGCCAGGCGGCCGGCCGCGGATCATATCAGGTGTTCAGGACAGCCTTCACCGCGTCCAGCTCGGTCAGCGGCGTCTGCGGCCGCGGGCCGATCTGGCCGATGATGTGGCCAGCCGAGGCAACGCCCAGCCGCGCCGAGTTCTCATGGTCGAGCCCCATTGTGTAGCCGCGCAGGAAACCGGCGGCGAAGAGATCGCCGGCGCCGGTCGCGTCGACCACCTTGTCCACCTTCAGCGCCGGCACGGCGACACGCTGGTCGCCCTCGGCCACGACGCAGCCCTTCTCGCTGCGGGTGACCGCGGCGAAGCGCTTGACGTCCTTTGCCAGGGCATCGATCGCCGCGTCGATGTCCTCGGTCTCGTAGAGGGCCTTCGCCTCGGCCTCGTTGGCGAAGACGATGTCGACGGTGCCCGAGCGGATCAGCTCGAGGAATTCGTCGCGGTAGCGATGCACGCAGAAGGAATCCGACAGGGTCATCGCCACTTCGCGGCCGTTCTCGTGGGCGATCTTCGCCGCCGCGACGATGGCCTCCTTGGCGCGGGGCGGATCCCAAAGATAGCCCTCGAAATAGGTGACCCTGGCGGCGCCCACCAGCGCGGCGTCGATGTCCTCGGGGCCGAGCTCGGTGCAGGCGCCCAGGAAGGTGCTCATGGAACGCTCGCCGTCCGGGGTCACCAGAACCATGCAGAGCGCCGTCGGTGGCGTGGACTCCAGAGGCTGGGTGTCGAACCTGACGCCAAGCGCGCGGATGTCGTGGGTGAAGATCCGGCCGAGCTGGTCGTTGGCGACCTTGCCGATGTAGGCGCCCGTGCCGCCCAGGCTGACCAGCCCGGCGATGGTGTTGCCGGCGCTGCCGCCCGAGGTTTCCGTGCCCGGGCCCATGGCGTCGTAGAGATGCTCGGCGCGCTCGGCGTCGATGAGCGTCATGCCGGCCTTCTGCACCCCTTCCTTCTCCAGAAAGGCGTCGTCGGCGCGCGCGATGATGTCGACGATCGCATTGCCGATCGTCAGAACGTCGTAGTCTGCCATGGTCCATCCTGTCATTGCAGCGTGCCGTCTGGTTAACCTGCGGGGGCCGAAATGGCCAGAGCGGCGGGATTAGGACAGCTGCCGGTGGCTGCGTTGCGGCAACTGCGGCGCGTGCCTATCTCGACAGGGCAGAAAGGATTCCCGATGATCTTCACCGCCGCCCGCCTGGCCCTCGCCGACATCTTCTCGCCGCCGTTCCGGGCCGCCCTGTGGAAGACCCTCGGCCTGACGGCGGTGGTGCTCGTGGCGCTCTGGTTCGGCATCGGCGCCCTCGCAGAGATCGTTGCGGTGCCCTTCCTGTCCAATCTCTTTCCGGACGATCTGAGCTGGATCGACGAGGCCGGCACCGCAGCCGGCTGGGCCGCCGGCCTGCTTCTGGCGGTGCTGCTGGCCTTCCTGATCGGCCCGATCAGCGCGATCATCGCCAGCCTGTTCCTCGACGACGTGGCGATGGTGGTCGAACGCGAGAGCTATCCGGCCGCGCCGACGGGCACTGCCATGGCGCTGCTGCCGGGCATCATCCTGTCGGTGAAATTCTTCGGCGTCGTCATCCTCGGCAATCTCCTGGCGTTGCTCCTCCTCCTGGTGCCGGGCGTCAACATCGCCGCCTTCTTCCTCGTCAACGGCTATCTGCTCGGCCGCGAATATTTCGAGTTCGCGGCGATGCGCTACCGCACCGAGGACGAGGCCAAGGCGGTCCGCAGCCGCCATGGCGGCACGGTCTTCGTCGCGGGTCTGCTGATCGCCTGTTTCCTGGCGGTGCCGGTGGTCAATCTCCTGACGCCGCTCTTTGCGGCGGCGCTGATGGTGCATCTGCACCAGCGGATCGCGGCCAGGACGGGCGGGCTGCCCGCGCCCGGCGATGGGCCGGCGCGCCGCGTCAGGGGAGCGGGCGAAGCGGCGCCGGAACGTCGTTCGTCTTGATCTCCGCCTTGCAGAGGTCCGCGATGACGCAGACCTCGCATTCCGGTTTGCGCGCCTTGCAGACATAGCGGCCGTGCAGGATTAGCCAGTGATGGGCGTGACGGCGGAAGGCCGGCGGGATCACCTTAAGGAGCCCCTGTTCCACCGCTTCCGGCGTCGTGCCGGGCGCCAGCTTCAGGCGGTTGCCGAGCCGGAAGATGTGGGTGTCGACGGCCAGCGTTTCCTCGCCGAAGGCGACGTTGAGGACGACGTTGGCGGTCTTGCGCCCGACGCCGGGCAGCGCCTCCAGGGAGGCGCGGTCGCCCGGCACCTCGCCGCCATGCTGTTCGACGATCGTGCGCGCCAGGGCAGCGACGTTCTTCGCCTTGTTGCGGTACAGCCCGATGGTGCGGATATGCTCGCGGATGGCATCTTCGCCCAGCGCTGCCATGGCCGCCGCGTTGTCGGCGACGCGAAACAGCGCGCCGGTCGCCTTGTTGACCCCGGCATCGGTCGCCTGCGCCGACAGGACGACGGCGACGAGGAGGGTGAAGGGATTGGTGTAGGCGAGTTCGGATTCGGGCTCCGGTCGCTGCACCGAGAAGCGCCGGAAGATCTCCGCGATCTCAGCCTCGCCGTAGGGGATCTTCACGCGCCGCGGCCGGCCCGGGCGCCGCGTCGCCGCGCGGGCCGGATGCCTGGCCGTCGCCGGGCGAGGCAATGCGCCGCTTTTGCCGCGCTTGACCCCTTGGCCGGATGGTCCAATCTTCTCGCTCATCATTGCCCTATAGCGAGACGACGCCGTGACTGACAATCGCGATGGCATTGGACAGCCCGACGACCTGTCGGAACGGCCGATCTTCGAAGCGCTGCTGACGCCCTACCGCTCGCTGGGGCGCCGCGGCTTCAACATCCTGATGGCCTTTGTCTGCATCGTCAGCGTCATCACCGGCCTGGCCTTCGTCGCCAAGGGCGCCTGGCCGGTCTTCGGCTTCTTCGGGCTCGACGTCCTGTTGATCTGGTGGGCGTTCAGGGCCAGCTACCGGTCGGCCAGGGCACGCGAACTGGTATCCGTCTCGCGCACCGATCTGGCGATCCGCAAGATCTCGCCGGCCGGAATCGTCCGCGAGACCCATTACAATCCCTTCTGGGCGCGGTTCAGCGTCGTCCGGCGCGAGGAGATCGGCATCACCCGCATGAGTGTCGAATCGAAGGAGGCCTCCACCGAGATCGGCGGGTTTCTCAATCCCGACGACCGCGAGAGCTTTGCCCGCGAATTCAATCGCGCGCTCCTGACCGCCAAGGGTCGCTGAATCGCCCGATAACGGCCGATCGGCCAGAAAACGGGTGGCGCAGGCCCCGCGCGACGGCGATGATCGGCCAGCAAGGGAGATTTGCCATGTTGTCGATCGCACCAGAGGCCACGGGGTACGAACAGGCCGCCGACCTCCGCTCCGCCGGTTCGGACGGTCTGGGCGACTACGATACGGTCCGCCGCACCATCGAGTTCATCTCGACCCATTACAGCGAGCAGCCGAGCCTGGGTGAGATCGCCGCGGCTCTCGGCCGCTCCGAAGAGGCGCTGACCTCGGTGTTCCGCCGCTGGGCGGGGCTGACGCCGAAGGCCTTCCTGCAGGCCGTCACCATGGACCATGCCAGGCGCCTGCTCGACGGCGGCGCCTCGCTGCTCGACGCGGCCTTCGAGGTCGGGCTGTCGGGCCCGTCGCGCCTGCATGATCTCTTCGTCAAGCACGAGGCCCAGTCGCCGGGCGCCTACAAGGCCAAGGGGGCGGGGATCGCTTTCGACTACGGCTTCCATGCCACGCCCTTCGGCCTGGCGCTGGTCGTCGCCACCGAGCGGGGCCTTGCGGGCATCGGCTTTGCCGAACCGGGCGATGGCGGCGAGGCGGCAGCCCTCGACGACATGCGGCGGCGCTGGCCGAAGGCGCGTTTCCAGGCCGCGCCGGATCTCACCGCGCCGCTGGCCCGGCGGATCTTCGAGCCGGGTCACTGGCAGAGCGAGCGCCCGCTGCGCGTGGTGCTGATCGGCACGGATTTCGAGATCCGTGTGTGGGAGACGCTGCTGACCATCCCCGTCGGGCAGGCGACGACCTATGCCAGCGTCGCATGGTGCATCGGTGCGCCGAAGGCCGCCCGCGCGGTCGGAGCGGCGGTCGGGCGCAACCCTGTTTCCTTCGTGGTGCCCTGCCACAGGGTGGTCGGCAAGTCCGGCGCGCTCACCGGCTATCACTGGGGCATCACCCGCAAGCGGGCCATGCTCGGCTGGGAAAGCGGCCTTCTGGCCCGGGACCGCTGAGCCGCGCCTCCTGGCGTTGCCGGGGCAAGCGGTCGCATCCGCCTCTTGCAGCCCGCGCCCTACCTCACCTTCGTGCATAGCGCGGGAGGGGTCGGTGTCGGCAGCGGGCAAGAGCGAGGCGGCGGCGGTGCTGCCGGCCGCGGAGATCGAGACGGTGTTCCGCCGTCTGGCCGCCGCGATGCCCGGACGCACGGCGACGGCGAAGGGGCCGAAGGACCAGCCCGATCCGTTCCGCTCGCTTGTCTCCTGCGTCCTCTCGGCCCAGAGCCTCGATCGCAACACGGCCGCGGCGGCCGAAGCGCTGTTTACGCTGGCAGCAACCCCGCAGGCCGTGCTGGCGCTGGGCGAAACGGACATCGCCCGGGCGATCCGACCCTGCGGCCTCTACAACATCAAGGCGCGCAACCTGACGCGGCTCTGCGACGCGGTCATCGAGCGCCATGGCGGGAACGTCCCGCAGGACCGAGAAGGGCTGATGGCGCTGCCGGGGGTGGGGCGCAAATGCGCCGACATCGTGCTTAGCTTCACCTTCGGGGCCGACATCATCGCCGTCGACACCCATGTCCACCGGGTGGCCAATCGCATCGGCCTGACGGCGGCGCGCTCGGCCGACGCCACGGCGGACCAGCTCGCCGCCCGCGCCCCTCACTGGGCGCAGGGCGACGGGCATTTCTGGCTGATCCAGTTCGGCAAGGCCGTGTGCGTTGCCCGCCGGCCCCGCTGCGAGGCCTGCATGCTGACCGATCTCTGCCGCTGGTTCGCGGCGAACCGCGACGGCGCCGCCCCCTGAGGGGCAGCGATCGCCGGGACCTCAGATCTTACCGTCGAGGCCCATCTGGTAGTATTTGTGGACGATCGTGTCCTGGTTCTCCAGGAGCCAGTCGATCGAAGGCTCGTTCGCCATCGCCTTGCGGATCGCCTGGATCATGCCCTTGCGATGGATGTCGAACAGCACCTTGTGGTCGAGGTCGGGCACGTCGACGATCGTCGGGGCGAGCCACACCGAGCAGATAATGCCGAGATCGTTGACCCGGTCCTTGGGCAGGATGCCCTCGCGCACGGCGTCGAGCACGCCGTTGGCGATGGCGAACTGGACCGTGCCCATCAGGATGTTGGTGTATTTCGGATCGTCGACGGTCACCTTCGACACGCAGAGCGTGACCGGGCGGACCATGATGTCGGTGTTGAGCAGCGCGAAGACGCGGCTGTGGCCCTTCACCTGGTCGCCGGTGAGCGTGGCGAGGGCGGTGCCGACCGGCCCGTCGAGCTCGCCGATGACGACTTCGGGCTCGGCGGCTGTGCCCGGAGGGCCGCCGGCGACGAGGGCTTCGCCGCTGCGCAGGACGATACGGTCGGTCATGATGGCATTCTCTCAGCTGTTTCGGGCGCCCGCCGCGCCCTAGCAGGTCCCGCCCGCGCACTCAAACCCGCCGGCGGAGGCAGGTTCGAGCGAACGGCGCAGATATCAGCCTTCCAGCACGGTCTTTTCGGCGACGCTGGTGTCGGCGTTGAGCCGGTAGACGATCGGCACGCCCGTGGCGATTTCCTGGCCGACGATCTCCTCGCCGGTCAGCCCGTCCAGCGCCATCACCATGGCGCGCAGGGAATTGCCATGGGCGGCGACCAGCACCGTGCCGTCATTCATCACCTTCGGCAGGATGTCGTGGATGTAATAGGGCCAGACGCGGGCGCCGGTGTCCTTGAGGCTCTCGCCCCCCGGTGGCGGCACGTCGTAGGAGCGGCGCCAGACATGCACCTGCTCCTCGCCCCATTTGGCACGGGCATCGTCCTTGTTGAGGCCGGACAAATCGCCATAGTCGCGCTCGTTCAGGGCGACGTTGCGGATCGTCTCCAGCCCGGTCTGGCCAAGCTCGGCCAGCATCAACGTCAAGGTGCGCTGGGCGCGGGACAATTCGCTGGTGAAGGCGATGTCGAAACGGAGACCCGCCGCCTTCAGCCGGCGCCCGGCATCGGCGGCTTCCTCGACGCCTTTCTCGGTCAGGTCGGGGTCCTTCCAGCCGGTGAAGAGGTTCTTGAGGTTCCAGTCGCTCTGGCCGTGGCGGACGAGGACGAGGGTTCTGGACATGGCGGGGACCTTTCCTGTGCGTCGGATCAAACGGGCGGGCCGTCGGGGGCGGTCGTCAGAGGCCGAGGACGTCGGCCATGGTGTAGAGGCCGGGCGAGCGGTCCTTCGCCCAGAGTGCGGCACGGACGGCGCCGCGGGCGAAGATCGCCCGGTCCGTCGCCAGATGGGAAATCTCGATGCGCTCGCCCTCGCCGGCGAGGATCACCGAATGCTCGCCGGTGACCGAGCCGCCGCGCAACGTCGCAAAACCGATGGCGCCCTCGGGGCGCGGTCCGGTATGGCCGTCGCGCACCCGCACGCTGTTGGCGGCCAGATCGATACCGCGGCCCCTGGCGGCGGCCTCGCCCAGAAGCAGTGCGGTGCCCGACGGCGCATCCACCTTGTGCCGGTGGTGCATCTCGAGGATCTCGATGTCGAAGGCTTCCGGCCCGAGCGCCCGGGCAGCCTTCTCGACCAGGCCGGCGAGGAGATTGACGCCGAGGCTCATATTGCCGGACTTGACGATGCGCGTGCGCTCGGCGCAGGCGGCGATCGCCGCATCCTGCTCGTGCGAGCAGCCGGTGGTGCCGACGACATGGACGAGCCCGCGGTCGGCGGCGCGCTCGGCCATCGCCACGGACGCGTCCGGTGCGGTGAAGTCGATGATGCCGTCGGCGCCTTCGAGGGCCGCGTCGATGTCGGCGGTGATGGTGATGCCCAGCGTGCCGGCGCCGGCAAGCATGCCTGCATCCTGGCCGATCGCCTCCGAACCCTGGCGCTCGACCGCGCCGGACAGGACGGCGCCCTCGGTCTCGCCGATCACCGTGATCAGCGTGCGGCCCATGCGGCCGGCGGCTCCCAGGACGACCAGCTTCATCGCGGACATGTCCTCACTCCCTTGTCGCGGCCTCACGCGTCAGCGCGGACGGACGCGGCGATCGTCTCGGGCTGCGTTTGCGTCCCGGCACCGCGATCGCTCGACTGCAGGCCGTGGAACCGGGCATAGAGTCCGTCGCGGCGTCCGACAAGTTCCTCGTGGCTGCCGCGCTCGATGATCTCGCCGCCGTCGACGACCAGGATCTGGTCGGCGCCGACGATGGTCGAGAGGCGATGGGCGACGACGAGCACCGTGCGGTTCTTCATCGCCTCGTCCAGCGCGGCCTGCACCAGCGTCTCGGACCGTGTGTCGAGGGCCGAAGTCGCCTCGTCCAGCAGAAGGATCGGGGCGTTGCGCACCAGCGCACGGGCGATCGACAGTCGCTGGCGCTGGCCGCCCGACAGCGAGATGCCGTTTTCGCCGAGCGGCGTGTCGTAGCCCTGGGGCTGGGTGAGGATGAATTCCTCGGCCTGGGCCTGGCGGGCGGCCTCGGCGATTTCCGCGTCGCTGGCGTCGGGGCGGCCAAGACGGATGTTTTCGCGGATCGTGCCCTCGAAGAGATACGGCGTCTGCGGGACGTAGGCGATCTGCCCGCGCAGCGAGACGGTCGCCACCTCGCGGATGTCCTGGCCGTCGATGCGGATGGCGCCGTCGGAGACGTCGTAGAAGCGTTGCAGGAGCGAGATCACGGTGGATTTGCCGCCCCCCGACGCGCCGATCAGCGCGGTGGTGCGGCCGGGACGGGCAGTGAAGCTCATGCCCTTGAGCACCGGCTCGCCCGGATAATAGGCAAAGCCGACATCCTCGAAGACGATCTCTCCCCGATCGACGGCGAGCGCTGGCGCGCCGGGCTTGTCGGCCTGGCCGGGCTTCAGGTCGAGAATCTCGTAGATCATCTGGGCGTTGACCAGCGCCCGTTCGAGCTGCACCTGCAGCTTGGCGAGGCGCCGGGCCGGGTCATAGGCCAGCAGCAGCGCCGTGATGAAGGCGAACATGGCGCCCGGCGAATAGCCGTAGACTATGGCGCGGTAGCCCGAATAGGCGATCACCCCAGCAATGGCGAGGCCGGCGACGATCTCGGTCACCGGCGTCGTGCGCTCGGTGATGACCGCGATGCGGTTGGACCGTTCCTCGGCGCCCAGGATCAGCGTCTCGATCCGTTCGCGCAGGGGCTTTTCCATGGTGAAGGCCTTCACCACGGTGATCCCCTGGGCCGCCTCCTGGATCGAGCCGAGCACCCTGGCATTGAGGTCGATCGATTCGCGCGTGACCACCCGCAGCTTGCGGGCCAGGCTGCCGATCATCAGCGCGATGGGCGGGCCGGCGATCAGCGCGATCATCGACAGGAGCGGGTCCTGATAGATCATCACGAAGACCAGGAAGATCAGTGTGAGGAGATCGCGGGCGATCGAGGTGACCGTCAGGTTCAGCGTATCGCGGATACCGGCGACGTTCTGGTTGATCCGTGCAGCCAGGTGCGCCGAGCGGTTCTCGCCGAAGAAATCGACCGACAGGGCCATCAGATGGGCGAACAGCCGACGCTGGTAGCGGGCGACGATATGGTTGCCGATCCGGGCCAGGATCACGCCCTGGCCGTAGGTCGCAAGGCCGCGTACGGCGAAGGCGATGAAGACGACGATCGGCAGCGTGACGATCGCGGTGCGGTTCTGGTTGACGAAGATGTCGTCGATCACGCTGCGCATGATCCAGGCGAGAAACGCCGTCGAGGCCGCCACGAGGACGAGGCAGACGATCGCCAGTGCGTATTGGCGCAGGAACTGGCGGCCGTTCTCCTGGATGATCCGCTTGAGCAGACGCAGCACGAGGCCGCGCTCGTCCGGCTTGGTCAGGGAGATCCGCTTCTTTTTCTTCACGCTGGCGGTCTGCCGGGATGTCGATTTCTTGCTCATCGCGACGTCCTATAGAGCGTCATGCGCCCGGTGCCTATCGTGGCAGACCGTGCGGGCCGTGCGGTGCGTCGGAAATGCACCCGGATTGACCGATCGGCAACGGTTGGCGTCGCGCAGAAGTCAGTCGCGGGGCTGCCAGGCACCCGGCACATGGACGGGCCAGCGCCGCGGCAGCACGGCGACGATGTCGAACCGCCGGGAGAGGCGCGCGAAATCGTGTCGGCGCGCGATCCACAGATCCGCCGCCGCCTCGATCCGGCGCTGGGCCTGGGGGCCGACGGCGTCCATCGCCTGCGTCAGTGTCGCACGGGCCTTCACCTCGACGAAGGCGACGAGGTCGCCGCGCCGGGCGATGAGGTCGATCTCGCCGCCCCTGGTGCGGTGGCGCACGGCCAGGATGCGATAGCCCTTCAGGCGCAGCGCCCAGGCCGCCAGCCATTCGCCGCGATGGCCCTTGTGAAAGCCGCGGCGCCGGCGGGCGAGCGAGGCGTCGCCGGATGTCACCGGCGGTCCTTGAGGGCGAGGGCGCGCTGGTAGAGGTCGCGCCGCCCGAGGCCGGTCAGCCGGGCCGCTTCCTGCGCCGCCTGGGTCGGCTTCATCTCGGCGAGCAGCCCCGTCAGGATGGCGTCGGCATCGGCCTCGCTCGCCGCTTGGGGGGCATCGGGCGGGGCGATGCAGACGACGATCTCGCCGCGCACCCGCTCCATGGCGGCGAATTCGGCGGCGAGCTCGGCCAGCGTACCGCGATAGATGGTCTCGAACGCCTTGGTGAGCTCGCGGCAGACGGCCGCCTGGCGCGGGCCGAAGGCGCCCTGCATGGCTGCGAGGCTGTCGGCGATCCGGTGTGGCGCCTCGAAGAAGACCAGCGTGCCGGGAATGCGGGCCAGATCCTCCAGCCGGCTCGCACGGGCCTGCTCCTTCTGGGGCGGAAAGCCGGCGAAGAAGAAGGAGTCCGACGGCAGGCCCGAGGCCAGCAGCGCGGCCAGCGCCGCCGACGCACCGGGAATCGGCACGACGGGAATGTCCGCGGCGATCGCCTCCCGGACCAGCCGGTAGCCGGGATCGGAGACCAGCGGCGTGCCGGCGTCGGACACCAGCGCCACCGACAGGCCTGCCGCCAGGTCGGCGAGAAGCGCGGCCCCGGCCTCCTCGGCATTGTGCTCGTGATAGGCGGTCATCCGCCGCTCGATGCCGAAGCGGGCCAGCAGCTTGGCGGTGACGCGCGTGTCCTCGCAGGCGAGGCGATCGGCGCCGGCGATGAGTTCGAGGCCGCGCAGGGTCACGTCGCCGAGATTGCCGATCGGGGTCGCCACCAGATAGAGCCCGGGCTCCGGCCTGGGCGCCGTCTGCGCGGCATCGCGGATGCGGTAGCGGCGGGTGGGGGCATGCTCGCTGGTCGGTGTGGGAAGACTATCAGGCTTCACTTGGCGATGGACTGCTTCAGCGTTTCGTCGATCCGTGCCTGCCAGCCTGGCCCCGTGGCCTCGAAGTGGGACACGACTTCCGGGTTCAATTCGAGCGAAACCGCGACCTTGCCGGACGGCGTCATCGGTCCCCGCGTGCCGCCGAACTGCGCGAGAGTCTCCGGGGACAAGGCCGCTTCGGGCGATTTGGCCCTCCGGAAATCCGCCTCGGTCCACTCCGGATTGTCGATGTCTGTGACGGGCTCTCTGCTGTTGCCGGACATAGCGTTCGAACTCCTTTTGTGGGCACGACGAAGGCTGATCGGACGGACCGCGCCATCATCATGGCGGTCATCCTCGATCGCCATCCGCAGATCCATGTCCACCGTTCTGGCCAAGGATATGCCATGCTTTCCAAGATCGTCGGCATCCTTGGCGGGATCGAAGTCCAACGCACGACAGCTTCGGCCAGTGGCAGTCGCCGGCTTTTATACAGGGCGGCCGGGCTTCGACAAAATCGGCCTCAGGCGAGATCGGCGACCACGGCATCGAGGACGAGCATGCCGGCGGGGGTGGCGCGCAGGCGGTCGGGGCCGAGGCGTTCGACCATGCCGTGGGCCCGCAGGTCGGCTTCGCTGACCGGATCGAGATCGCGGCCGGTCAGCTTGCGCCAGCGCCTGAGGTCAGTGCCTTCGGTCAGCCGCAGACCCATCAGCAGCAACTCGTCCGCCTGCTCGGTCGGGCTCAGCAATTCGTCGACCACCGCCCCGTTGTCCCAGGACTCGACCATCTTCAGCCAGGTTTCCGGCAGCGGCTCGTTGGAGATGGCATGGCGTCCGCCCGGGCCCATCAGCCGGCCATGCGCGCCCGGACCGACGCCGGCATAGAGGCCATAGCGCCAGTAGGTCAGGTTGTGGCGGGATTCGGCGCCCGGAACGGCGTGATTGGAAATCTCGTAGGCCGGCAGGCCGCGAGCCGCGGTAATCTGCTGCGTCGCCTCGTAGAGATCGGCCGACAGGTCGCCATCCGGCACGATCAGCTTGCCCGCCTTGTGCAGCGCGTAGAAGGGCGTGCCCTCCTCGATGGTCAGCTGGTACAGCGACAGGTGATCGGCGGCGAGGTCGATCGCCTGGTTCAGCTCGGCCTCCCAGGCCGAAACGGTCTGGTCGGGCCGGGCATAGATCAGGTCGAAGGACAGGCGCGGGAAGATCTCGCGGGCGAGGCCGATCGC
Source organism: Aurantimonas sp. A2-1-M11 (assembly GCF_036549475.1). Classification (NCBI taxonomy): domain Bacteria; kingdom Pseudomonadati; phylum Pseudomonadota; class Alphaproteobacteria; order Hyphomicrobiales; family Aurantimonadaceae; genus Aurantimonas; species Aurantimonas sp. A2-1-M11. The sequence goes on from NZ_JAZHLI010000004.1 coordinate 154,560, forward strand.
ATGCAGGGCCTGCTCCACGTCGTGCAGCCGGCCGAGCAGCTTCAAATCGCGGTTGTTCAGCGCCTGCACGCCGAGCGATACCCGGTTCACACCGGCCGCGTGGTAGCCGCGGAAGCGCTCCGCCTCGACGCTGGACGGATTGGCTTCCAGCGTGATCTCGGCGCCCTCGGCGATGGTCCAGTTCGCCGCCACCGCCTCGAGGATCCGCCCGACGGTCGCCGGTTCCATCAGCGATGGCGTGCCGCCGCCCAGGAAAATGGAGGTGACGGTCTCGCCCGCCGAGCGGCGCGCCGCTTCGGCCAGTTCCCGCTCGAAGGCCGCCGCATAGCGCGCCTGGTCGACCGGCTTGTGGCGGACATGGCTGTTGAAGTCGCAGTAGGGGCACTTGGCCGCGCAGAACGGCCAGTGCACATAGACGCCGAATCCGGGCGCGCGCGATTGCGGCTCGAAGGCGAGAACGTCAGGGCCTGGGCGGGAATGGATCGTCATTCGACTCCGAGTGCGTCGCGCGCGAATTTCTGGAAGGCCCGGGCCCGGTGCGACATGGCGGTCGGCTGGCCGGGCTTCCAGGCGTGCTTTTCCGCCGACATCATCTCGCCGAAGGTGCGGTCGCTGTGGTCGGGCAGGAAGATCGGATCATAGCCGAAGCCGAGATCGCCGCGGGGCGGCCAGACGATGGTCCCCTCGACTTCACCACGAAAGAGATGTGTTCCGCCTGAGGGGTCCGCAAGGCAGAGCACCGCGACGAACTGCGCCCGGCGCGTCTCGGGCGTCGTCGCGCCGGCGGCCTGCAGCTTTTCCTCGACATTGCGCATGGCCATGGCGAAGTCGCGGTCCGGTCCGCCCCAGCGCGCCGAATAGATGCCCGGATCGCCGTTCAGCGCATCGATGGCGATGCCGCTGTCGTCCGATAGCGAGACGAGGCCCGTGGCGCCCATGGCGGCCAGCGCCTTGATCTCGGCATTGGCCTCGAAGGTCGTGCCGGTCTCTTCGGGATCGTCGAGGCCCTTGTCCTTCGCCGAGGTCACCTCGAAGCCGAAGGGCTCCATCAGCTCGCGGATCTCCCAGATCTTTCCGAGATTGTGGCTGGCGACGAGGAGCGGGCCGTCCTTCGGGTCGAGACGCTTCATTGCGCGGCCTCGATGGCCTGGCGCTGCATGGTGACGAGGTCGTTGATCCCCTTGCGGGCGAGATCGAGGAGCTTCAGGAACTCGTCCTGCGAGAACGGCGTGCCTTCGGCCGTGCCCTGGATCTCGACGATGCCGCCGGTGCCGGTCATGACGAAATTGGCGTCGGTCTCGGCGGTGGAATCCTCCGGATAGTCGAGGTCGAGCACGGGCTCGCCCTTGTAGATGCCGCAGGAGATCGCCGCCACGTGGTCCTTCAGCACCTTGGCCGGGTCGACCATGGCGCGCTGGCCCATCCATGCGAGGCAGTCTGCCAGCGCCACGTAGCCGCCGGTGATCGCCGCGGTGCGGGTGCCGCCATCGGCCTGGATGACGTCGCAATCCACCGTGATCTGGCGCTCGCCGAGGGCCTGCAGGTCGACCACGGCGCGCAGGGAGCGGCCGACGAGGCGCTGGATTTCCTGGGTGCGGCCCGACTGCTTGCCGGAGGCCGCCTCGCGGCGCATGCGGTCGCCGGTGGCGCGCGGCAGCATGCCGTATTCGGCGGTTACCCAGCCCTTGCCGGAATTCTTCAGCCAGCCCGGCACGCGCTCTTCCAGGCTCGCCGTGCACAGCACATGGGTGTCGCCGAACTTGACGAGACAGGAGCCCTCGGCGTGACGCGAATAGTTCCGCTCGAGGCTGACGGGCCGCAATTCGTCAAAGGCGCGTTTGGATGGCCGCATGATGGGATCCTGACAATCGGTCCTGGAGAAGGGGATAAATGCTTCGGGTTGCGCCGGGCTTGTATCGGCGATGGCCCGACGGATCAAAGATTTTCGCGCCGGGCATTGCGGCAAGCCCCGCGGGCGCGGCGCCGTGCTGTTTTGACGGGCAGGAACGGCTTGGCGCCGCCCCGTGCAGTCCCTATAGTCTTTCCATGCGGGAAACGATGCCACGCCATGACTGAGTTCCGCTTGCCCATCAGCGATTTGGCATCCGGCGCACTGCCGCTGGACGAACGCTCGCGGGAAATCTTCCGGCTGATCGTCGAAAGCTATCTCGACATCGGCGAGCCAGTGGGCTCGCGCATGCTGTCGCGGCTCCTGACCAATGCGCTGTCGCCGGCCTCGATCCGCAACGTCATGAGCGATCTGGAAGCGCTGGGCCTGATCTACTCGCCCCATGTCAGCGCCGGTCGCATGCCGACCGAGTTGGGCCTGCGCTTCTTCGTCGACGCCTTCCTGGAGGTCGGCGATCTCGGCTCATCCGAACGCGAGGAGATAGAGGAGAAGGTTCGCGTGTCGGGGGATGGACGCCCGTTCGAATCGCTGCTGACCGAGGCCAGCCAGCTCCTGTCGGGCCTGTCGCGCGGCGCCGGTATCGTGCTGACCTCCAAGACCGATCTGCGGCTCAAGCATATCGAATTCATCCGGCTGGAGCCGACCAAGGCGCTGGCCGTGCTCGTCGGCGCCAATGGCGACGTGGAGAACCGGATTCTCGACCTGCCGGCCGGCGTGACCGCCTCGCAGCTCGTCGAGGCCGGAAACTTCCTCAACGCCCATATCGTCGGCCGCACCCTCGGCGAGGCGAGCGAACTGATCGCCCAGCTCAAGGACGACACCTCGACCGCCCTCGACTTCCTGTCGCGCGATCTGGTCGAGAAGGGGCTGGCGGTCTGGTCCGGTGCCTCGGCCGACCAGCCGGCGCGGCTGATCGTGCGCGGCCGCGCGAACCTTCTGGAAAACGTCACGGCCTCGGAGGACCTCGAGCGTCTGCGCCTGCTGTTCGACGATCTGGAGACCAAGAGCGGCATCATCGAACTGCTCGGCCTTGCCGAGAAGGGCAATGGCGTGCGGATCTTCATCGGCTCGGAGAACAAGCTGTTCTCGCTGTCGGGCTCCTCGCTGGTGGTCGCGCCCTATCAGGGCGGCGGCGAAAGCGTGATCGGCGCGGTCGGCGTCATCGGTCCCACGCGCCTCAACTACAAGCGCATCGTGCCCATGGTGGACTACACCGCGCGCATCGTCTCGCGGCTGCTGACCTCCGGCGCGGCCGCCCGCGAGGCTTGATTTTCCGTCCCGTCAATTCGATATGCGGCGCGACAACGATTTTCCGCCGCATTCGGCCGCATTCGGTGGTTCGCGTGGGCGACCCCGCCGACGGATCGCGGAAATTGGCCCCGACACGAGGTGATGACGCATGAGCGATACCGGCAAGCGCGAACAGGACGAAGCCCGCAACCGGGCGGCTGACACCGCCTCCAGCGATCGGTCGGATCCGGCGAGCGAGGCGGAAGCCCGGCGTGCCGCCAACGCCAATGGCGGGTCCCATGCCGAGCCCGCGAGCGGTTTTGCCGATTCCGACAACGCGGCGGCGGCTGACGCCGAACGCATCGCCGCGCTGGAAGCCGAGAACGCCGACGTCAAGGATCGCCTGCTGCGGCTGGCCGCCGACATGGAGAATCTGCGCCGGCGCACCGAGCGCGAGGTCAAGGACGCGCGCACCTATGCGGTGACCGGTTTTGCCCGCGAGATCCTGTCGGTCGCGGACAATCTGCGCCGTGCGCTGGAAGCGGTGCCGGCCGAGGCCAAGGCCGGCGGCGAGGGCGGCCTGATCGGCCTCATCGACGGCGTCGAGGTCACCGAGCGCTCGCTGCTCGGCACGCTGGACAAGCACGGCGTGAAGAAGCTCGATCCCGAAGGCCAGCGCTTCGACCCGAACTTCCACCAGGCGATGTTCGAGATCCCCAACACCGACGTGCCGAACGGCACCGTCCTGCAGGTCGTGCAGGCCGGCTACGCCATCGGCGACCGGGTGCTGCGCCCGGCCATGGTGGGTGTCTCCAAGGGCGGTCCCAAAGCGTCGGCCGCCAAGCCCGCCGAGGCCGCTTCCGCCGCGCAGGATGCCGGCGACACCATCTGATCGCCACAAGACCCGCCGAGTGTTCGCAGATCGCGGGTGCAGCCCGCGCTTCGGATTTTACAGAGGACCGCGGCCCATGACGAAGCCCCTCGTTTCCATCGCTGTGTCCGCCGTGCTGCTCATGCTCGGTACGATGGCGGCCCGCGCCGACCACGCCGACCGCCACATGTCGGTGTGGAAGTCGCCGACCTGCGGCTGCTGCGAGGCCTGGACCGACATCGCCCGCGAGCACGGCTTCGACGTGACGGTGACGAACACCGACGAGATGTCGCCGATCAAGCGCGCGGCCGGTGTGCCGGCGGCGATGGAGGGCTGCCACACGGCGACGATCGACGGGTATGTGATCGAGGGTCACGTGCCGATGGACGCGATCGACCGGCTGCTGGCCGAGCGGCCCGCGCTGGCCGGCCTGTCGGCGCCGGGCATGCCGATGGGTTCGCCCGGCATGGGCGACGATCCGGACGCCCGCTACGATGTCTACGGTTTCGGCGGCGATACCGCGCCGGCGGTCTATCAGCAGGTAGGGCCCCGCTGACACCGCGTTGACGTTGCCCGCCAAGGCCATCAGCAGGTGGCGCACGGCAGCGGCTCACCGTACCGCCCGATCCTGTGTCGGCCCAGCGTCAGAAACGCGGCGGGGTACGGCCGGCGGCGCGGCAGGCTGCCACCAGCGTATTGGCCATCAGCATGGCGATGGTCATCGGCCCGACCCCGCCGGGCACCGGCGTAATCGCGGCGGCCTTCGTCGCTGCCGCCTCGAAGGCGACATCGCCGACGAGCCGCGTCTTCACCGACCCGTCCGGGTTGGTGCCCTTATCCGGCGCGTCGATGCGGTTGATGCCCACATCGATCACCACCGCACCGTCCTTCACGTAGTCCGCACCGATCATCTCCGGCCGGCCGACGGCCGCGACCAGGATGTCGGCGCCCCGGCAGATGCCGGGCAGGTCCTTCGTGCGCGAATGGGCGATGGTCACGGTGGCGTTGGCGGCGAGCAGGAGCTGCGCCATCGGCTTGCCGACGATGTTGGAGCGCCCGACGATCACCGCGTTGCGGCCCGACAGGTCGTCGCCGAGGACGTCGCGGATGAGGATCATCGCGCCGGCCGGCGTGCAGGGCACGAAGGCCTCGTCGACCGCCCCGGTGGACAGCCGCCCGACATTGACCAGGTGAAAGCCGTCGACATCCTTGTCAGCGTCGATCGCCTGGATCACCTTGCCCTCGTCGATCTGCTTCGGCAGTGGCAGCTGGACGAGGATGCCGTGGATTTCGGGATCGCCGTTGAGATCGGCGATCAGGTCGAGCAGCGCAGTCTCCGACGTGTCGGCGTCGAGCACGTGCTTGACCGACTTGAAGCCGCATTCGACGGCGCGCCGGGCCTTGGAGCCGACATAGACCTGGCTCGCCGGGTCCTCGCCGACGATCACCACCGCCAGCCCCGGCTGGACTCCCGTGTCGGCCGTCAGCCCCGCCGTCGCCGCCGTGACCTCCTCGATGATCCGCGCCGCGCGCCCCTTGCCGTCGATCGTCCGTGCCGTCATGCGTCGGTTCCCCAATGGCGGTGCCGGGTTGCTTCTTAAGGCAGATGGCCGGTGCGGGGGAAGAGGCGGGGTTCAAGCCAACAAGCCATTGCAGGTCTCACAGGCTCGCCGCCGTGCGCGCTGCCTGGTCGTAATGGCCCGACAGAACCCGCAGGAGGCGGGCGACGCTGGACAAGGCGTCGGAGGAGATGCCGAGTTCCTGGGCGCCGGAGACGAGGATGCGTTCGCGCAGTTCCTTGTAGCGCCGGCATGCGGCCTCGCCTTCGGGGGTGATCGAGACCAGCCGCTCCTTGCCGGATTTTTCCCGCGCCACCAGCCCCTTCGCCTCCAGCTTGCGGATCGCATAGGTCGCCAGATGGGTGTCCTCGATGCCCAGCACGAGGCAGATGTCGGCGAGGCGCTTGGGCTTGCCGCGATGGGTCACCGTGTGGAGGACGAGGATCTCGGTCGCCGTCAGACCGGGCTGGCCGGCGGCGGTCATGCAGCGGATCATCCAGCGCTCGAAGGCATGGCCGGCGAGGATCATGCCAAACTCCACCTCCGACAGCGCCGGCATGGCGCCGTCGGCCAGATGCGCCGAGGAGACGATCGGCCCGAACCCGCCGGCGGGTTCGGCGGCGGCCGTCCCGGTGCCCTCATGTCGGGTGTCGTCATCCTTTCCGGCCATGCTCAGCCCCCGGAAAACATCGTGCGCGGCAGATAGAGGGCGAGGTCCGGAAAGACTGCGAGCAGCACCACCATCAGCGCCAGGAGGCAGAAGAACGGCGCCGTGGCGGCCGCGATCCTGAAGATGTTCTGTCCGGTCAGGCCCTGGATGACGAAGAGGTTGAAGCCGACCGGCGGGGTAATCTGCGCCATCTCCACGACGATGACGAGATAGATGCCGAACCAGACGAGATCGAAGCCGGCCTGGGTCACCAGCGGCATGATCACCGAGGTGGTCAGCACCACCATGGAGATGCCGTCGAGGAAGCAGCCGAGCACCATGAAGAACAATGTCAGCGCGGCCAGCAGGGCCAGGGGAGAGAGTTCGAGCGAGCCGATCCAGGTGGCGAGTTCACGCGGCAGGCCGGTGAAGCCCATCGCCGTGGTGACCACCGCCGCGCCGGCGAGGATGAAGGCGATCATCGCCGAGACCCGCGTCGCCGCCATCAGTCCCTCGCGGAAGCTTTGCCATTCGAGCGAGTTCTGCGCCCGCGCGATGACCAGCGCCAGCACGACGCCGATCACCGCCGCCTCGGTCGGCGAGGCGATGCCGCCGTAGATCGAGCCGATGACGCCGGCGATCAGCAGGATGGTCGGCAGGATGCGGGCGAGCGAGCGAAGGGCGCTTTCCTTGACGATGACGTCGGCGGCAGCCGGGATGAGCGACGGCTTCAGCGTCGTGATTAGCGCGACATAGCCCATGAACAGGAGCGCCAGCAGGATGCCCGGCACGACGCCGGCGATGAACAGGCGGGCGATCGATTCCTCCACCGCCGCGCCGTAGACGATGAGGATGATCGAGGGCGGGATCAGCAGCCCCAGCGTGCCGGAGCCGGCGAGCGAGCCCATGGCGATCCGCTCGTCATAGCCGCGCTCCTTCAGTTCCGGCAGGGAGATCTTTCCGATCGTCTGGGTGGTCGCCGCCGAGGAGCCGGAGATGGCCGCGAAGATGGCGCAGCCGACGATGTTGACGTGGATCAGCCGGCCCGGCAGCCGCCGCATCAGCGGCGCGAGACCGGCGAAGAGGTCTTCCGACAGCTTCGAGCGGAAGAGGATCTCGCCCATCCAGATGAACATCGGCAGGGCGGTGAGGTCCCAGGAGGTCGATGCCGACCAGAAGGAGGTGGCCAGGATCTGCGCGTCGGGCAGGGCCGGCCTGGTGAGCAGCGCGGCGAGCGCCGTCAGGGTCAGGGCGAGCGCGACCCACAGGCCCGAGGCAAGCGCGCCGAAGAGGACGACAACGAGCAGCAGCGAGACTTCGAAGACGCCCATCAGACGCCGCCTCCGCTGCCGGCGATGCGGTCCTGCCCGCGGAAGGCCAGCACGGCTTCGTCGACGAGGGCGACGGCGAAAAGGAAGAGACCCAGGGCCAGCGTCGCCTGGGGCAGGGCGAGCGGAACGGCGACCATGCCGTAGGAGACGTCGCCGTAGCTGAAGCTCTTCAACGCCAGCCCCCCGGCGGCATAGGCCCCGAACAGCGCGACCCCGGCGCCGAGAAGGGCAACGATCCCGTCGACGCTCTGGCGCGCCCGGGCGGGCAGTCGCTGGGTGACGAGATCGACGCGGATATGGACGTTCTTCGCCAGCGTGTCGGCGAGCGCCAGGAAGGTCGCGCCGGCGAGCAGGAAGCCGGCGATCTCGGCGAGCGAGGGCACGGCGAAGCGCGTCGGCGTCGCCCCCAGGCTGATCAGTGCGAAATCGAGGAGCCGCGCGCCCACCTGCAGGGCGACGAGAACGAGAATGGCGACAAGGCAGAGGGCGGCGATGCCGCCGGCCACGCTGTAGATCGTATCGAGGATCCGACGCATCGGCGCTCCGGGCAGGTTGGTGGGCGGGCTCGGGGCCAGAGACGGGCGGCGTTGGCCGCCGCCCGTTTCACGATGCGAGGATCAGTTGCGATAGGCCTCAAGCAGGGCCGCGCCGTCTTCCCCGGCCGACTGCTTCCAGGATTCGGTCAGCGTCTCGCCGATCTTCTGGAAGTCCGCCTTCATCTGCTCGGACGGCTCGTTGACCGAGATGCCGTTCTCCGACAGCGTCTTGGTGGCGCTTTCGGTCTCGGCGACCGAAGCCTCCCAGCCGCGGGTCTCGGCGGCGGCGGCAGCCTCGGTGATGGCGGTCTGGGCCTCGGCCGGCAGGGCGTCGAAGGCCGACTGGTTGACGATCACCATGTTGCGCGGGAGCCAGGCGTTGAGGACGTAGTAATTGGACAGGAAGTCCCAGGCCTTGGTGTCGACGCCGGTCGAGGGCGAGGTCATCATCGCCTCGACGCGGCCGGTCGAGAAGGCGGTCGGCACGTCCGAGGCCTCGATCTGGGTGGGCACCATGCCCGCCTCGTTGGCGATCGCCTCGGTCGAGGTGTTGTAGGCGCGGAACGACTTGCCGCCGAGCTCGGCGACGGAATCGACGGCGTCCTTGGTGTACAGGCCCTGCGGCGGCCACGGCACCGAGAACAGGAGCTTCAGGCCATCCCTGGCCAGCGCCTCTTCCATCATCGGCTTCTGCGCGTCGTAGAGCTTCTTCGCGTCATCGTAGCTGGTGGCCAGGAAGGGCACCGAATCCGCGCCGTAGATCGGATTCTCGTTCTCCAGCCGCGACACCAGCAGCTCGCCGATCGGCACGATGCCGTCGCGGACGGAATTCTTGATGTCGGGATGCTTGATCAGCGACTGGTTCGGGTGCTGGGTGATCTGGACGGCGTCGCCGGCCGCCGCATTCACGTCCTCGATGAAGGTGGCGATGTTGGTTTCGTGGAAATTGCCTTCCGCATAAGGGGTCGGCATGTCCCAGGCGGCCTGGGCGAGGGCGGCGCCCGGCAGGGCCAGAGTAGCGGCAAGCGTGATCGTCGACAGATGCTTCATCACAGTCTCCATGGCTGTTTCCGGAGGAAAGACTTCCACGAAAATTGCCCTCCGTCAAACACGCTGATAATCTGTCGATAAATCGTCGACAACGATGAATTCTTGAGCGGAGTGCCGAAGATGAGTGCAATCAACAGCGGCAAGTGGGACTTCTGGGTCGACCGGGGCGGCACCTTCACCGACATCATCGGCCGCGACCCCGAGGGCGGGCTGCATCCGCGCAAGCTCCTGTCGGAAAATCCCGGTGTCTACGAGGATGCCGCGCTGGAGGGCATTCGCGACCTCCTGGGCCTGGACGGCGACGCGCCGATCGTCGCCGATCGCGTCGGCACGGTGCGCATGGGCACGACGGTCGCCACCAATGCCCTGCTTGAGCGCAAGGGCGACCGCACCCTGCTGCTCATCACCAGAGGTTTCCGCGACGCGCTGAAGATCGCTTACCAGGCCCGGCCGGACATCTTCGCCAAGGAGATCATCCTGCCCGAACAGCTCTACGAGCGGGTCGAGGAGGTCGGCGAGCGGGTCCTGGCCGACGGCACGCTGGAGTGCGAACTGGACGAGGCGGACGCGCGCCGGGCGCTGGCGGCGGCCAAGGCGGACGGCATCGATGCGGTCGCCATCGTCTTCATGCATTCCTGGCGCTACCCGGCCCATGAGCAGCGCGCCCGCGCCCTCGCCGAAGAGGCCGGCTTTTCCCAGATCTCGGTCAGCCACGAGGTCTCGCCGCTGGTCAAGATCGTCGGACGCGGCGACACCACCGTGGTCGATGCCTATCTGACGCCGATCCTGTCGCGCTATGTCAGCCAGGTCGCCGCGGCGCTGGGCGCCAGCACCGATGACGCGGCGGCGCCGTCCCTGCAGTTCATGATGTCCTCGGGTGGCCTGACCGCCGCCGATCTCTTCCAGGGCAAGGACGCGATCCTGTCGGGTCCGGCCGGCGGCGTCGTGGGAATGGCCGAGACCGCCCGGCTGGCCGGCCAGGAGAAGGTGATCGGCTTCGACATGGGCGGCACGTCCACCGACGTGACCCATTTCGCCGGCGCCTACGAACGGGCGCTGGATTCGGAGGTCGCGGGCGTGCGCATCCGCGCGCCGATGATGCGCATCCACACGGTGGCGGCCGGCGGCGGCTCGATCCTGCATCTCGACCAGGGCCGCTTCCAGGTCGGGCCGGATTCGGCCGGCGCCCATCCGGGACCGGCGGCCTATGGCAAGGGCGGCCCGCTGACCGTGACCGACGCCAATGTCATGCTCGGCAAGCTGAAGCCCGCTTTGTTTCCGGCGGTGTTCGGGCCCGACCGCAACCAGCCGCTCGATGCCGATGTCGTCACCGGGAAATTCGCGGCGATGGCGGCCGAACTGGGCGACGACCGGGACCCACGGCAGATCGCGGAGGGCTTCCTGACCATCGCGGTCGAGAACATGGCCAATGCCATCAAGAAGATCTCGGTGCAACGCGGCTACGATGTCTCGCGCTACCTGCTCAACTCCTTCGGCGGCGCCGGCGGCCAGCATGCGTGCCTCGTCGCCGACGCCCTGTCGATGGAGCGGGTGCTGATCCATCCAATGTCGGGCCTTTTGTCGGCCTACGGCATCGGCCTGTCCTCGCTGTTCTCATCGCGCAGCAAGGCATTGGTCGCGCCGCTGGAGGAAGCGTCGCGCGGTGCCATCGACGGACTGGCGGCGGATCTGGCGAAGGCGGTGGCCGGCGAACTCGCCGCACAGGGCGTTGGCGCCGAGCGCATCGACACGACGCGGCTCCTGCAGCTGCGCTATGACGGCACCGACACGACGCTCCCTGTGGTCTATGCCGACGACTTCGCGGTAGCGCGACAGGATTTCGAGGCGGCGCACCGGGCCCAGTTCGGCTTCGTCTACGAGAACCGCCCGATCGTGGTGGAGAATGTCTCGGTCGAGGGCGCCGAGCGCCGAGAGGCGAGCGACGACGCTGGCGAGAGCGATGTCGCCGCCTATGACGCGAAAACCTCCGAGACCGGCCGCATCTTCACCGGCGGCACCGAGCGCGAGGCCGGCATCTTCCGCCGCGAGGCGCTCGAACTGGGCGCCCGCATTGCTGGGCCCGCGCTGATCGTCGAGCCCAACCAGACCATCGTCGTCGAGCCGGGCTGGTCCGCGGAAATCACCGCGCGCAACGACGTCCTCCTGACCCGCACCGAGAAGAAGGCGCGCCACGCAGCGCTTGGTACGGCGAAGGCCGGCTCCGGCGAGGCTGGCGCCGATCCGGTGTTGCTGGAAGTCTTCAACAATCTCTTCATGTCGATCGCCGAGCAGATGGGCGTGACGCTGCAGAACACCGCTTCCTCGGTGAACATCAAGGAACGGCTGGACTTTTCCTGCGCCGTCTTCGACGCCACCGGTGCGCTCGTCGCCAACGCCCCGCACATGCCGGTGCATCTGGGCTCCATGGACCGCTCGGTGGAAACGATCATCGCCCAGAACAGGGACGCGATCCGGCCGGGTGACGTCTTTGCCCTCAACGCGCCGTACAATGGCGGCACCCACCTGCCGGACATCACCGTCGTCACGCCGGTCTTCGACGAGGCCAAGCAAGCGGCGCCCGGTGCCGAAGGCAGGAGTGGAGCGACAGGAGACCCCCGCATCCTGTTCTATGTCGCCTCGCGCGGGCACCATGCCGATGTCGGCGGCATCGCGCCCGGCTCGATGACGCCGCGCGCCACCAGGGTCGACGAGGAGGGCGTCCTGATCGACAATCTCCGGCTCGTGGACGGCGGCACCTTCCAGGAAGACGAATTGCGGCGGGTCCTGACCGACCACCCCTATCCCGCCCGCAATCCGGACCAGAACATCGCCGACCTGAAGGCGCAGATCGCGGCCAACGAGAAGGGCGTCGCCGAACTGCGCAAGATGGTCGAGACCTTCGGCCTCGACACCGCCCGCGCCTATATGGCCTTCGTCCAGGACAACGCCGCCGAGGCGGTGCGCCAGCTCATCGACGGGCTGGATGATTGTTCGTACGAATATCCCACCGATACGGGCCAGATCATCAAGTTGGCGATCACCATCGACCGGGCGGCCCGGGAGGCGACGGTCGACTTCACGGGCACCTCGCCGTCGATGGGCAACAATTTCAACGCCCCCGAGCCGGTGACGCGGGCCGCCGTGCTCTATGCGTTCCGGGTGATGGTGGAAAAGCCGATCCCGATGAATGCGGGTTGCCTGCGGCCGGTTCGCATCGTCGTCCCCGAGGGCTCGATGCTGAAGCCGCAATACCCGGCCGCCGTGGTCGCCGGCAATGTCGAGACCTCCCAGCACGTCACCAATGCGCTGTTCGGCGCCTTCGGCGCGCTGTCCAATTCGGAGGGCACGATGAACAACCTGACCTTCGGCGACGCGCGCTACCAGTATTACGAGACCATCTGTTCGGGCTCGCCGGCCGGGCGCATGAATGACGGGCGCAGCTTTGCCGGCACCTCCGGCGTGCATGTCCATATGACCAATTCGCGCCTGACCGATCCCGAGATCCTGGAGATGCGCTATCCGGTGGTGCTGGAGGATTTCCATATCCGCCGGGGCTCGGGCGGCGGCGGCGAGAAGGCCGGCGGCGACGGCACGGAACGCACCATCCGTTTCCTGCAGACCATGGACTGCGCCATCCTGTCCTCGCACCGCACGCTGCCGCCCAGGGGAATCGCCGGCGGCGGCGACGGCGAGATGGGCCGCACCGAAGTGCGCCGCCTGGATGGCCGGCTGGAACGGCTGGAAGGCTGCGACCAGACCGTGCTGGAGGCCGGCGACGCGGTGATCGTCACGACGCCGACGCCCGGTGGCTACGGCTCGCCCGCATAGGCAAGCGGCGCCGGGCCTGACCGGCATTTGCCCTGGCGCTTTGCGCGCTCATCCTGTTGTCCGGCCTGTCATCCTGGATGGCCGGCTGCTTCGCCACGCGCGTTTCCGAAGATCTCGGCCGGGCCGAATGGGATGACGTTCGAGGAGTCGCGGCGATCCCGCCAGTGCGGTCGACAACAAAGGCCCTTTCGGGCTGCCACGCAGATGGTCTTGTTGCGGCAACGGGACGTCAGCCGAGTGGAAACTGGTTCCATCACGAGTGCGTGAAGAGTAAGTTGAAATCATTTTGGGTGTATACTTTTAGGTTGGCCGAATTAACCGGATGTTTACACGTGTGTCGTAGTAACATGGCAAGATAAGCTAAAGGCTCACGCTGCCTGTTGCCCGCTACCCGACGCTCTTCCGGTGCGTCGGGTAGCGGGGGACGCAGCCAGTCGCCCTAAGCGCGCACACATTCTTCCCCATTCAAGAGAAAGATCGTTCGTATGACCTTGTTCGGACGCGACGCCGCCAATGTCCTGAGTGCAATGGGCAAATCGCTCGCCATCATCGAGTTCGACCCGTCCGGGAAGATCCTCTCGGCCAACGGCAATTTCTGTGCGGCCATGGGCTACGGCGAAAGCGAGATCGTCGGCCGCCATCACCGCATCTTCGTCGAGCCCGCCCAAGCCAATACTGCCGAATACCGGGCCTTCTGGCGCAGGCTCGCGGACGGCGAGTTCGTTGCCGGCGAGTTCAAGCGCATCGGCAAGGACGGTGACGAGATCTGGCTCCAGGCCTCCTACAACGCGGTGCGCAACCGCGCGGGCAAGGTCTACAAGGTCGTCAAGTTCGCCAGTGACATCACGGCCGGGAAACTCGAGGCTGTTGCCACGACCGGCAAGCTCGACGCGATCAACCGCGCCCAGGCCATCATCGAATTCGACGTCGATGGCCGGAACCTCTCCGCCAACGACAATTTTCTTGGCGCGATGGGCTATACTCTCGGCGAGATTGCCGGGCGCCACCACAGCATGTTCGTGGATACGGCGCATGCCCGCTCCACCGACTATGCCGAGTTTTGGGCAAAGCTGCGCGGTGGCGAGTTCGTGACGGGCGAGTTCCGGCGCATCGGCAAGGGCGGCCAGGACGTCTGGATCCAGGCATCGTACAATCCGATTTTCGACATGAACGGATCGGTGGTGCAGGGCAATCGGGTGAAGAAGGTGATGACAAGCGGCTGAAGAGCTGAATCTTTCGAACTCCTCTGATTCTTGCGGGAGGAGATTTCGATGGTGGAGAGCGATGGCGATTTTGT
>NZ_JAZHLI010000040.1:0-7171 GCF_036549475.1 Aurantimonas sp. A2-1-M11
TGATGGGCGGGCTCTGCGTCGCCTGGGTTGCCTTCGTCCTGCTGCGCAATGCCATGGTGCTGGTGCAAGCACCCGGGCCGGTGGACGGCTCGGCCGAGGGAATCTATCTCTTTCCGCTGATCTATCCGACCATCGGCTACGCCATCTATCTGAACTGGTCTCGGATGCCGGCGGCAGCCTTGGGCATTTCTGGTGATCAGCCTTCTCGCGCTTCTGGTGAGCCTCGAGCCGCAGACCCTGCTGTCGGGAGACCGGGCGCCACTCCTGTTTCACAGCAATCCGATCCATGCCTCCGTTGCCGGCGGCTTGATCGCGCTGGCGGCCGTTTGCTTCGGCCTGTTTCTCGCCCGGCCGGGCTCGAATGGCCGGGGGCTTCGCATTTCAGGCGTCGCACTCTGCATCGTCGTGGTCGCGCTCTGCTTCCTTGGCATCGCCGGGGCGCAATCCAAGGGCGTGTGGCTGGCGTTGTTGGGAGCCCTGCCTGTCCTGGTCGTCATGATGCTCACCGAGCGGACGCAATTGCGTCACTGGCTGCTTCTGGCAGGGGTGCTGGTGGCGGCGGCGATCCCGTCTGTCCTGTTCTCTCCGGAGATCTCGGCCCTGCTTGAACCGAATATCGGCACTGCCGTTTCGTTCGCCTCAAGCGCGACCCACACGGGCGATCCGCTTGTCGTGGTGGAGCGGCTGATCGCATCGGGCAGCGTGCCGCACACTCTCAACGAGCGGCTGATGATCTGGGTGAATGGCTGGGAGATCTGGCGAACCAACATCGTCTTCGGAACCGGGATCGCATGGGAAACGCTCTGGGACGGAACGACATATGCGGATGTCGGCTATCAGCTGATGCACAATGGCTATCTGGAAGTGGCGGTGCGCTACGGGCTGGTGGGACTGGCATTCTACGCCGTGCTCATGGTCTGGAGCCTCTGGCAGGCCTTCGCCTGCCGCAGCCGCGGCCTGATCCCTGCCCCGATGTTCATCCTGTATGTGACGGCGACCGCCATCTTCGGCCTGACGATGCTGACCAATTCCAACAACCGTCTGGCGATCGGCGAATCCTTCATGCTGGTAGCCGCGGGGTTCGGCTTCTGCTGCTTCTACAAGCTCCAGGACGCCGCGCGAACGGGCGGAGACGCACGCAGTGAAACCCCGGCCGGCAGTTTGAGCGGTTGGTGATCGTCGGCGTGCCGCTGCCGCCTGCGCGGGCGTCTGCGGCCGCAATAGGGCTAGGGCGGCAATGGACCTCCGCCCGGGCGCCAGACGCTTCAAGCTCCGAAAAGATACAACCTCAGCCGAAAAGACTTACGCCGACGGATGTCGTCGCTCCACTACTGACCGAAGGCCCGGTCGAGGCCGTCGAGGCCGCGTTCTAGGCCGTCGCGTTCCTCGGCGGTCAGCAGCGCCAGCACGTTGCTCTCGGCCTTCTCCACCTTCGGCATCAGGTCGGCAAACACCTTTGTGCCGTCCGGCGTCAGGGCGAGATATTCGAAGCGCCGGTCGGCGGTCGCCCGAGTGCGATGCAGCCAGCCGCGTTCATCCAGTGCCGAGACGGCGCGGCTGACCTTGGTCTTGTCCATCTCGGTGGCCTCGACGATGTGCGATGAGGTCACCGTCTCGCCCTCGGCGCTGCCGAGAATGACCAGTACGCTGAATTCGGGCGCCGACAACCGGTGTTCACGCTTGTGCACCTGGGCGGCGACGCGTCCAAGCACCGTCGCAGCACGGATCAGGCGGCTGGTCAGCAACAGATCCGACCGGCGGTCCGGGGACCGGGACTTTCTGGGCGTTGGCTGGCGCACGGTCATCGTTCTTGCTCCCAGTCGCCGGGATGGGGTCGCGGGTCGGCAGCCCTGCCGAATTGCCGTGCCGACACTTGCACTGCCAATCGTTGGAGAATGAGCCTGTCTCTTGTCCTACGAACGTCACAAAAGCGCCGTGCGTTCCCAACGCCGGCGCAATTCGCCTTGTCGTCGCCGCAGTGGTGCGCCACAGGGGCTGCAAGTTGACCCTGCCCCGCCGTCCACTGCCGCAGGATACACGTCGCTTTGCTTTTCTGGGCGAATTCCCTATAGCTTCGCGCCCAAATCGCTCTTCCAGACATGACAAGGATATTTCATTGTCTTCCACCTTCGACCGGGTCGCGGATATCATCGCCGAGACCAGCGAGATCGACCGCGCCGAGATCACGCCCGAAAGCCACACGATCGACGATCTGGGGATCGATTCGCTCGACTTCCTCGACATCGTGTTCGCCATCGACAAGGAATTCGGGATCAAGATCCCGCTCGAGAAATGGACGCAGGCCGTCAATGACGGCGACGCGCCGACCGAGGAATATTTCGTCCTGAAGAATCTCTGCGCCAAGATCGACGAGTTGCGCGCCGCCAAGGCCGGCTGAGGTCACGGAGCGGCGCCGTTCGTCACGGAGGCCCCCGGAAACCGATCGCCGGGCGTGAGGGACGATCGGGATAGTGGAACAATCGCATGACACACACTGCCAGGGACGTCGTGATCACCGGGATCGGGCTGGTGTCCTCACTCGGCGAGGGCATCGCGACCCATCTCGACGCCATGGTCCGCGCGCCGGCACCGCAGCCGCGGATTGATTCCGAAACCTACGCACCATATTTCGTCCATCCGCTGCCGCCGATCGACTGGTCCAGCCAGATTCCCAAGCGGGGCGACCAGCGGCAGATGGAGACCTGGCAGAAGCTGGGCACCTATGCGGCCGGCCTGGCACTGGCCGATGCGGGCATTCCGGCGGACGAGGCGGTGCGCGCCAAGATCGACATGGTTGTGGCCGCCGGCGGCGGTGAACGCGACACCGCAGTCGACGCGTTGGTCATGGAGAAGGCGCGCGGCGCCAACGACCGCGACCGGATCGTCAACGAAACCCTCGGCAGCGAACTGCGGCCGACCCTCTTTCTGGCGCAGCTCTCCAATCTCCTGGCCGGCAACATCTCCATCGTCCACAAGGTGACGGGCTCATCGCGCACCTTCATGGGCGAGGAAGCGGCCGGCATCTCGGCCATCGCCTCGGCCCGCGCGCGGATTGCCGCCGGCCAGAGCGACATCTGCCTCGTCGGCGGCTCGTTCTCGGCCGAGCGGAAGGACCTGATCCTGAATTTCGACCTCGCGGGGCTGATGCTGCGCGACGAATGGCGGCCGGTCTCCTCGCGGACCGAGGACCATGACGGCATCACCGTGGGCAGCGTCGGCGCCTTCCTCATCCTGGAATCGGCCGAGCATGCCGCGGCGCGGTCGGCCGTCGCCTATGCCAGGCTGGTCGCCACGACCGGCGATCGCGGCAAGCGCGACATCGAACGCACCACGGCGCGTTTCGAATCCGTTCTGCCCCCGGCTGCGTCCGAGGGCGCCGATACCCTCATCCTCAGCGGCGCGACCGGCATCAGTCCGTTGCTGCAGATGGAACGCAGCGTCCTGCAGAAGCGCTTTCCGGACGCACCAGTCAGGGCCTATGGGACGATGCTCGGACATGCGTTCGAGGCGCAGGTGCCGGCCGGCGTCGCGCTTGCCGCCGGTGCGCTGTCGCGGCGCGAGGTGATCCCGCCCTTCGATGTCGGCGAGGAACGCCCCGCTTCCAGGCCACCGCGCCGCGCGATCGTGACTGCCGTCGGCCATCTTCATGCCGAGGGTGCCTGCGAACTGGAAGCCGTCGACGGCCGCGGACTTTAAGGATCGGATGATGAGCGCGAACGGCAGCACGGCAGAGCTGGACTTTCTCGGACGCCCGGTGATCGCGATCACCGGGCTCGGCCTCGTCTCGTCGCTCGGCCGCGGGGTGGACGACAATTGGGACGCCCTGTCGGCTGGTCGCTCGGGCATTCACCGCATCGAGCGCTTCTCGACCGAGGGCCTGCGCACGACGATTTCCGGCTCGGTGGACTTCATGGGTCCTGGTGCAGAGACGTCGACGGGCCTATCCTACGTCATGGCGGAAGCGGCCGGCTCGGAAGCCGTGCGCATGGCGGGCCTTGCCGACGACGATTTCGGCGGCCCGCTCTTTCTCGCTGCGCCGCCGGTGGAAATGGAATGGCAGCACCGCCTGGCGCTCGACGCCATGGAGGGCGCAAGGATCGCGGAGGCCGGCTATGACCGTCTGCTACAGATCGCCCGCAGCCGACCCGACAAGGCGATCTACAACCTCACCCAGTGCAGCCGCATTTCCGAACTGCTGGCCGACCGGCTCGGCACGCGCGGCCTACCGATCACGCTGTCGACCGCCTGCGCGTCCGGTGCGTCGGCGATCCAGCTCGGCGTCGAGGCGATCCGTCGCGGCGAGACGGACCGTGCCATCGCCATCGGCACCGACGGCTCGATCACCCAGGAATCGCTGATCCGCTTCTCGCTGCTCTCGGCGCTGTCGACCAACAACGAGCATCCGGAAAAGGCCTCCAAGCCCTTTTCCAAGGACCGCGACGGCTTCGTCATGGCAGAGGGCGCCGGCGCCCTGGTACTGGAATCGCTGAGCGCCGCCAGGGCTCGCGGCGCGAAGATCCTGGGCATTATCCATGGCTGCGGCGAGCGCGCCGACGATTTCCACCGCACCCGCTCCAAGCCCGACGGCTCGCCGATCATTGCCACCATCCGGGCGGGCATTGCCGACGCGGGCATGGACCCATCGGACATCGACTACATCAACGCCCACGGCACCTCGACGCCAGAGAACGACCGCATGGAGGCGACGGGCCTTGCGGCGGTGTTCGGCGACGCGCTGAAGACCACGCCGATCTCCTCGAACAAGTCGATGATCGGGCACACGCTGACGGCGGCCGGTGCAATCGAGGCGGTGTTCTCGGTGCTGTCGATGCAGCGGGGTGTGCTGCCGCCGACGATTAATTACGACATGCCCGATCCGGCGATCGAACTCGACACCGTGCCGAACACGGCCCGGTCGGCTGACATCGCCGCGGTGCTGTCGAACTCCTTCGGCTTCGGCGGGCAGAACGCCTGCCTCGTCATCGGCCGCGAACCGCGCAACTGAACGCGCGGCCGCGGCGGGGACGCTCCGCCCGGCCGGCCATCGGCGTCGTTGCGGCGGACGAAGCCGCGAAGCGATGCCGTCATCTATCCAGTCTGAGGATCTCCCCATGCGAGCATTGCAACTCGTCGGCGACCGCGAACTCAAGCAGGTGGACCTGCCCCCGCCGCCGTCGCCCGGCCCCGGCGAAGTCACCGTCGACATCGCCGCCGTGGCGCTGAACCACATCGACGTCTGGGGCTGGCGCGGCATGGCCTTTGCCAAGCGCAAGATGCCGCTGGTGATCGGCGCCGAGGCCTCGGGCGTCGTCTCGGCGATCGGCCCCGGCGTGGCCTCGGTGCTGCCCGGCCAACTGGTGGCGATCTACGGCGCACAGACCTGCGGGCTCTGCCGCCCCTGCCGCGAGGGCCGCGACAATCTCTGCGAGCACGTCTCGGGCGTGCACGGCTTCCATCTCGACGGCTTCGCGCAGGAAAAGGTGAACCTGCCCGCCCGCCTGCTGGTCCCCGCACCTCCCGGCTGCGATGCCGTCGGCGCGGCGCTGGCGCCGGTGACCTTCGGCACCGTCGAGCACATGCTGTTTGACAATGCGCGTCTGGAGCCGGGCGAGACCGTCCTCGTCCATGCCGGCGGCTCGGGCATCGGTTCGGCTGCGATCCAGCTCGCCAAGAAACAGGGCGCGATGGTCATCACCACCGTGGGTTCCGACGACAAGATCGAACGGGCCAAGGCGCTCGGCGCCGATCACGTCATCAACTACCGGGTCGACCGGTTTGAGGGCGTGACCCGCAAACTGACGAAGAAGAAGGGCGTCGACGTCGTCTTTGAGCATGTCGGTGCGGACACCTGGGCAGGCTCCATGCTCTGCCTGAAGCGCGGAGGACGGCTGGTCACCTGCGGCTCGACCTCGGGCGTGTCCACCCAGATGAACCTGATGCAGCTTTTCCAGCAGCAGCTGAAGCTGTTCGGCTCTTTCGGCTGCCGCATGGAAAACATGCGCGACGCCATGCAGAAGATGGCGCGCGGTATCGTCTGCCCGGTGATCGACACCGAGATCGGCTTTGACCAGATCGACATTGCGCTCACGCGGATGGAAGCACGCGAGGTCTTTGGCAAGATCGTGCTGCGCGTCGCCGCCGATGCGCCGACCAGCCACGACGGCGGGACCGTGCGCGCGGCATGAACCTCTTCGTCGCGCGATATGCGCTACGGGCCAAGCGCGCCGCCGACTTCGTCATCGCGCAGGCGCTGTTCGCCGTGCTCAGGACCATCCGGCTGCTGCCGGCCGATACCGGGCTGGCCTTTGCCGACCGCACGGCCCGGCTGATCGGCCCGTGGTCCAGCCGTCACCGCCTGGCCGTCGACAATCTGCGGCAGGCCTTCCCGGAGAAGGATGCGGCGTGGGTCGAGCGGATTGCCCGGGAGAACTGGGGCCAGATGGGTCGCCTCGCCGCCGAGTTCGTGTTTCTCGACGACATCTTCGACCTCGACCCTGAAAGCCTACGCTCCGGACGCATCGAGGTCGACGGCGTTGAGATCTTCGCGGAGCTGCGCGAGCGCAAAGGCCCGTTCATCTTCTTCACCGCCCATCTTGGCTGCTTCGAGCTGCTGCCCATTGCTGCCGCCAGCTTCGGCCTCGAATTTACCGCGCTGTTCCGGCAGCCGAACAATCGCTACATCGCCCGCGAGGTGCAGGCGGCCCGGCGTACCAGCGGTGGCCATATGGTGCCCTCCAAGGCGGGGGCGGCGTGGTCGCTAGCCGGCATCCTGCAGCGCTCCGGCTCGGTCGGCATGCTGGTCGACCAGAAGTTCCGCAAAGGCGTGAAAACGACGTTCTTTGGCCGCGAGTGCCAGACCAACCCGCTGCTGCCCAAGCTCGCGCGGCAGTATGATTGCGAGATCTATCCGGCGCGGTCGATCCGCCTGCCCGACGGCCGCTACCGGCTCGAACTGCAGCATCGGCTGGAACTGCCGCGCTCCGCCAACGGCGAAATCGACGTTGCTGCCACCTGCCAGGTGCTCAACGACGTCGTCGAGGGCTGGGTGCGCGAGCATCCCGAACAGTGGATGTGGTTCCACGACCGCTGGAAGAGCGGCAAGAACCGTCGCAAGCAACCCCGGGCCGCAGCCGCGTAGGCCCTCGTGCGTCCGAGCGGACGCACGAGGGCC
>NZ_JAZHLI010000040.1:7227-42264 GCF_036549475.1 Aurantimonas sp. A2-1-M11
GTAGGCCCTCGTGCGTCCGAGCGGACGCACGAGGGCCATTCCGGCAGATCGAACCAACGCCTCGTGCTGCGCCTTGGTCGCCGTTAAGGCTCGCGGGTCAGCGCTGGACGACGACGCGCGTATTGCCCATGCCGACTTTGCGCACCATCGAATAGAAGATCTTCGCATTGGCGGTGTGCAGGCGCACGCAGCCATGCGAGGCCGGCCGGCCGAGGCGGCTAACCGCACCGGTGCCATGGATGGCGTAGCCGCGATGGTAGAACACCGAATAGGGCATGGGCGACATGTCGTATTTCCGCGAATACCACATTCGGTGGATACGCTTGGCGCGCCAGCTCCCCGTGGGCGTGACATAGCCTTTTCGCGCCGTCGAGACCGGCCAGCGATACACGACGCGGCCATTGTTGATGACTGTCATCGTCTGCGAGGACAGGTCCACCTTGGCGACAAGGTGGGCCGACGCACTAGACATGCCGCAGCCGAGGACGCTCGCGATCAGGACGAACGCAGCAAGTAGTTTACGCATGTGACGGACTCCAACCCCAAGAAACCACAATGCCGCCGCAGAAAAACCTATTTTCAATTCTGCTGTCAGGTCAACTGTCAAAAACGTGAACAGATTAACGCCCGGCAAAATCGCCGGAATGACTCGCTCTATTGGGAACTGTCCCGTCCTCGGAGACAAGTCGGGTGCTCGTCCGCATGCCGGCTGCGGGACATCCGCTTATTTGGCCCGGACCGATTGCAACCCGCGTTCCATAAATCTTTACGTCTAGCCCATACGGTCGCAGTGAAATTGGCGCGGAATGGGCGATGGTGCTCTTCTTTCAAAAGAACGGACTGACGGTACTCGGCGGCTTTGCAATCGCCGGCTTTGTCGTGTTCAGCGCCCTGTCAATCGGTGGTGCCACCGTCGGCGGTCTGATCGAGACCGAAATGCGCGCCAAGGGTCAGAACTTCGCCGGCCTCCTGACGCAGCCCGGCGGCAAGATCGACGCCTTCCTCACTGGCCTGTCCCGTGATCCCGATGCCGAGGCCGACGTCCGCAAGCTGGCCGATCTCGCCAGCATCGACAGCTTCGCGATCTTCGACCGCCGCGGCGATGAGGTCTACCGCTCCCGTTCGGACCGCTACCAATGGCTGCTGCGCGACCGCCCGGGTGGTATCCAGTCGGGCAGCCGGCTCTCCGAAAGCGTTCTGTCGAAGCAGGGTGACTGGCAGGTCGTCGAGGATGACGGTTTCACCAATCCAACGGTGATCACCCCTCTGGTGCGGGACGGCCGGACGATCGGCTACGTCTCACTGGTCGGCGACATGATCGCGAACCGGAGCGCCTACAAAGCGACCCTAGCATGGGCTTCAGGCATATTGCTGGTTCTGATTTTCTTCGCCACAGCGGTGCCGCTCCTTCTTTATATCCGCCGCAAGCGCAAGATCGCCGAGGCCGACGAGCGCATCGTCTTCCTGGCCAATCACGACGCCCTGACCAAGCTGCTCAACCGGCACCGCATGCAGGAGGAGAGCGACCGTGTGCTTGCCACCGTACGGGCAACGCGCGAACGCATGGCCTATCTCTATATCGACATCGACGAGATGGCCGAGATCAATGACCGGTTTGGCCAGGCGGCCGGCGACGAGATGCTGCGCGTGGTGGCCGACAGGCTGATCGCGTTGGTCGATCGCAACGACCTGCTCGCCCGCCTCGGGGCCGACGACTTCGCCATCCTGCAGCGCCGCGTCGCCTCCCAGGAAGACGTAGCCGCCCTGTGTAAACGCATCGTCGACGCGGTGACAGAGCCCGTCGAGATCGCCGGCACGACTCTGACGCCCAGCGTTTCCATCGGCTGCGCACTGGCGCCCATGGACGGGCGGACGCATTCCGAATTGGTCAAGCACGCCGAACTCGCGCATCTCCACCACAAGACCGACAAATCCCGCAATATGATCCATTTCGAGCCCTCGATGGACGAGGCAATGCACCATCGCCGGCATATCGAGGGCCTGGTGCGCAAGGCACTGGAAAACCAGAGCTTCGAATTGTTCTACCAGCCCATCGTCAATAGCGACGGCTCGAGGCTGCTCGGTTTGGAGGCCTTGATCCGCATGCGCGACGAAGAAGGCAACCAGATCTCTCCGGCTGTCTTCATCCCGATCGCCGAGGCACGCGGCTACATCAAGACCATCGGCACCTGGGTGATCCGCGAGGCCGTGCGCCAGATCGCGCAATGGCCCGAGCATTTGTTCGTCTCGGTCAATCTCAGCGCAGTGCAGTTCGGCGATGGCGACCTCCTGCAGATCGTCCAGTCGGCGCTTCACAAGGCCGGCGTCGACGGCAGCCGGCTCGAGATCGAGGTGGTCGAATCCCTGGTCCTGGAACGCTCGGAGGACATCCTGAAGCAGCTCCGGCAGCTCAAGGCGCTTGGCATTGCCATCGACATGGACGATTTCGGCACCGGCTATTCCTCGCTCGGCTATCTGTGGCGGTTCCCGTTCGACAAACTGAAGATCGACCAGTCCTTCATGGTCGCCTACGAGAACGGCGAGCCGAATGTGCCGCAGATCCTCGACACAATCGTCTCGATGGCGCACCACATGAAGATGAAGGTCACGGCCGAGGGCATCGAGACCCAGGAACAGGTCGACCTCCTGAAGAGCTTGGGATGCGACCAGTTGCAGGGCTACTTCTTCGGAAAGCCGATGCCGGCCGAACGGGTGGCCAGCGACGTGCTCGCCCGTTTCCGCGACGTGCCGGCATCTGTCCATACCCTGCCGCTCGCCCGGGCCCTGCACTCGCGCTGACGCCGGGAGGCATCGTCCTCCATTCCGCCTTCGCCGCCTTGCATCACATGCACAGGTGCCGCGGCAGCCAGTCGCTCCCCTGCCCGCATACCGCAAAAGCCGGCCGTTTTGATGCGGATTCGGCCTTCCGGCGCGGCGCCGCCTTGGCCCAGGAGTTGCCGGATTCTCAAAAACAGGTTGGAATTGGGGCCTCGGCAGTCTAGCGTCGACAGGAACCAATCAGAACAAGCCTGCCATCAGTCAGCAAAGGAGTGTATGCCCTCCCCGGTCGTACAATCTGAATAAGCTCGGGTCGGCAGTCTTCCATACGATACATGCCATGTTCAAAGCAGCAAGGAATACGAATGAAAACTCTTCTCGCCTCGACCTGTCTAGCAGCCACCCTGTATGGGTTCAGCGGCGTCGCCTCGGCGCAGGAAAACTGTGAACTGAGCGTGTCCAACATGAACTGGGCGTCCGCCGAGGTGCTGGCGGCGATCGACAAGATCATTCTGGAAGAGGGCTATGGCTGCACCGTGCGCCTCCTGCCCGGCGACACCATGCCGACCTTCGCCTCGATGACGGAGAAGCAGGAGCCCGACGTCGCGCCGGAGATGTGGGTCAACCAGTTTCGCGACCAGATCGACAAGGCGGCCGAGGAAGGCACCATCGAGTTCGGCGCCGAGGTACTGTCGGACGGCGGCGAGGAAGGCTGGTGGATCCCGACCTACTTTGCCGAGGCCCATCCCGAGATCAAGACGGTCGGCGACGCGATGGAGCATCCTGAGCTCTTCCCGTCTAACGAGGACCCGTCGAAGGGCGCCGTCTACAACTGCCCGGCCGGCTGGGGCTGCCAGATCACGACCGCCAACCTGTTCAGGGCCTATGACGGCGAGGAGAAGGGCTTTGTCCTGGTCGACACCGGTTCGGCCGCCGGTCTCGACGGATCGATCGCCAAGGCGCACGAGAACAAGGAGCCGTGGCTCGGCTATTACTGGGCCCCCACCGCGATCCTCGGCAAGTATCCGATGACGAAGCTCGCCTTCGACGCCGAGCACGATCCGAAGGAATGGGCGGACTGCACCACCCAGGTGGATTGCGCCGACCCGAAGATCAACGCGTGGACCAAGTCCGAAGTCTTCACCGTCGTGACGCCTAAGGTGAAGGAGCAGTCGGCTGACGTCGCCGCCTATTTCGAGACCCGCGCCTGGGGTAACGACACGGTCAACAAGCTCCTCGCCTGGAAGGAAGACCAGCAGGCGACCGGCGAGGACACCGCGTATTACTTCCTCGAGAACAACCCGGAAACGTGGACCGGCTGGGTCTCCGAGGACGCTGCCGAGAAGATCAAGTCGGCGCTCTGAGCAGGGCCCGGCCGACACCATCCTGACAGGCAGCCCGCCGGTGGCGACCCACCGGCGGGCTAAGCTCGGCCCTGTCCCGCATAGGTATCACCGGGTCCGGACTGACCGGCCGCTGCAGCACGTGGCAGGCCTTTGTCCCGCGACGTTCCGGTCAGGCTCGCGCTGTCCCGCCGCACCAACCAGCCCGACGCCTTGGAAAGACGTCCGCTTCCTGCCCGGATACCGTGATCCCGACACCATGCCAAGGAGACCTCGACTGTGGATTGGCTGACCGAATTTCCACAATTGGCGGGGCGAGACCTGCGCCTGATGTCGCGCACGATCGACCAGTATTACCGCTCCTTCTCGCGCGCCTATGGCGACACGATCGAGGCGATCTTCCGGCCGCTGCTCGATTTTCTCCTGTGGTTCGAACGCCTGCTGATCCAGACCCCATGGTGGATCGTCATCCTGGCGATCGTCGCCATCGTCTGGCTCGCCAGCCGCTCCAAGGGGATTACTGCCGGCACCTTCGTGGCGCTGATGCTGATCGGCGTGTTCGGCATGTGGGAAGACACCATGCGGACGCTGTCGATCATCGTCGTCTGCACGCTGCTGTCGATCGTAATCGGCATGCCGATCGGCATCGTGATGTCGCGCTCCAACAAGGTGCAGGCGGTCATCAATCCGATCCTCGACGTGATGCAGACGATGCCCTCCTTCGTCTATCTCATCCCGATCGTCATGCTGCTCGGCATCGGCTTGATCCCGGGCTTGCTGGTCGTGGTGATCTACGCCATGCCGCCGATCATCCGCCTGACCAATCTGGGGATCCGGCTGGTCGACAAGGAAGTGCTGGAAGCGGCGAACGCCTTCGGCTCGTCCGGATGGCAGAAGCTGACCAAGGTCCAGCTTCCGCTCGCGCTGCCGACAATCATGGCCGGCATCAACCAGACCATTATGATGGCCCTGGCCATGGTCGTCGTCGCCTCGCTGATCGGCGTGCGCGGTCTCGGCCAGCCGGTGCTGCAGGCCATCACCAATCAGTATTTCACGCAGGGCGTCCTGAACGGCCTGGCCATCGTCGCCATCGCGATCATCTTCGACCGCACCAGCCAGGCCTACGGCAAGCGCCTGCAGCGTCACCGGGAGGCCGCCCATGGCTGACGACGTCGCCATCACGATCCGCAATCTCTACAAGATCTTCGGCCCAGACGACAAAACGATGGTGGAACTGGTTCGTCAGGGCATGTCGAAGACCGAGCTTCTCGCCGAGCACAGCCACGTGCTCGGGCTGAAGGACATCAACATGGATATCCCGGCCTCGGGCATCCAGGTGGTGATGGGGCTCTCCGGCTCGGGCAAGTCCACCCTGATCCGCCACATCAACCGGCTGATCGAGCCGTCTTCCGGCGAGATTCTCATCGACGGCGAGAACGTCCTGACGATGTCGGACGTCCGGCTACGCGACTTCCGTCGCCACAAGATCTCGATGGTCTTCCAGCGTTTCGGCCTCCTGCCCCACAAGACCGTCATCGACAATGTCGCCTACGGGCTGGAGGTGATGGGCAAGTCCAAGACGGAACAGCGCGATGGCGCCATGCGCTGGATCGAGCGCGTCGGGCTGAAGGGCTACGAGGACAATTATCCGGCCCAGTTGTCGGGGGGCATGCAGCAGCGCGTCGGACTGGCGCGCGCGCTCGCCACCGACGCCGACATCCTGCTCATGGACGAGGCCTTCTCCGCCCTCGACCCGCTGATCCGCACCGACATGCAGTCGGTGCTGCTCGACCTGCAGACCGAACTGCACAAGACGATCGTGTTCATCACCCACGATCTCGACGAGGCCCTGCGCCTCGGTGAACAGATCGCTATCCTGAGGGCCGGCGAGATCGTCCAGCAGGGCACCGCCCAGGACATCGTGCTGCGCCCGGCCGACGACTATATCTCGTCCTTCGTTCGCGAGGTGAACCGGGGCCGCGTGATCCGGGTCGAGACGGTGATGGAGCCGATGCCACCCGGCGCGGCCCCGCCGGGCGAAAGCGTGCCGATCGCGCGCGGAACGATCCTGGAGGAAGCCGCGCGCCGCATGGGCGGCGACGGCGTTACACACGCCCATGTGGTCAATGGCTCCGGCCGGCCTGAAGGCATGCTGACCATGCGCGGGCTCATGGCGGCGATGGTCACGCCGGTGCTCAAGGACGCGCTGGAAGCCGGCGACCTCTGACCTCTGTGGCATGGGCAACCACCGCGTCTGACCCTTGGTCAGGGGCGTGTGATCCACGACGGGAAGGCGGCTCCTGCGAGCCCTGTACTACAGATGCGGAGTTTGGCGTCGTGCGGCTGCCGCGACGGATCAGGCCGCGCGGTCCGTCAGCACCGGTCCACCGGAATGGCCGAACATCCGCTCGTAACATTCGGCCAGAAGGTCGAGGTCCACGGGAGCCTGGCGGATCAGCGCGTCCTCGATCCGGTGGCGGTCGTAGCCTTCGCGTGCCAAAGCGCGGATGGCGGCCGAGACGATGGCGGCATCGTCCAGTCGCGTCGGCAGTCTGTCGAACATGCACGTCCCCCTGCTTGTCATCCGTCGGACCGTGGTGCCGTCGGACCGGTGGTCCCCCATGCGCGGATGCGCGAACCACCGTAGATCAGTTACGAATCCAACCTTGCCGGAACTTTGTGGCAGGCAGGGCGTGGTGCACGGCAACCCCCCGATTCGCCGATGCGAGTGGCAGCCATGCCGTTGAAATATGGCCGTTCGAACACGGGCGCGCCGCTTTTCCCCAGGCAATGCGCCCCGACTTTGCAGGGTAGCGCTTGCGACCGAACGATGACGCGTTCGGACGATCATCGCCAACGGGGAGCGGGCATCAGCATCCCTGTCGGGCAGTTGCGCCGCGGGCCTCGCCCTGTGGGGTGCCGGGCCGCCATCACGATCAACCGGGCGCCGCCCGCGGCGCCGATACTGCCGGAGCCTCGCCGATGCCGCATTCGCTCAGCCAACTTCTCGATGCCAAGGGCGTTCTGCTCGCGGACGGCGCCACCGGCACCAACCTCTTCGAGGTCGGGCTGGAATCCGGCGAAGCCCCGGAGATGTGGCTTGAACGCCATCCCGAGCGAATCGCCGCCCTGCATCAGGCCTTCGTCGACAACGGCGCCGACATCATACTGAGCTGCTCCTTCGGCGCCAACCGGCACCGCCTGAAGCTGCACCAGGCCGAAGCCCGCACCCATGCGCTGAACAGGATCGCCGCCGAACTGGCGCGGGCGGTGGCCGACGCCGCCGGTCGCCCAGTCGTCGTCGGCGGGTCGGTGGGCCCGACGGGCGAACTCCTGCAGCCGCTGGGCGAACTGTCCTACGCGGACGCCGTGGCGGCGTTCCGCGAGCAGATTGCCGGCCTGAAGGACGGCGGCGTTGACGTGGTCTGGATCGAGACCATGTCGGCAGCCGAGGAAGTGCGGGCCGCGGCCGAGGCCGCCCTGGCTTGCGACATGCCCTATGTGGTCACCGGCTCCTTCGACAGCGCCGGCCGGACCATGATGGGCATCCACCCTTGTGACTTCCACAGGGCCGTCGATGGGCTGTCCGTGCGGCCGGTAGCCGTCGGCGCCAATTGCGGCGTCGGTGCCTCGGACACGCTGGCGACGGCATTGGAACTGGAGACGGGCTCGCCCGAGTCCGCCCTGGTCGTGAAGGCCAATTGCGGCATCCCGCGCTTCGTCGACGGCCAGACCGTCTATTCGGGAACACCGGAGCAGATGGCCGACTATGCGCGGCTGGCGATCGATGCGGGCGCCCGTATCATCGGTGGCTGCTGCGGGACTTCGCCGCACCATCTGGGCGCCATGCGGCACGCCATCGACACCCATGTCCGACGGCAGCGCCCGAGCGTCGCGGAGATCGTCGCCGCCGTCGGACCGCTGGTGAACAAGCCGGCCTCGTCCGCCGACCCGGCGGCGCGCACGGGACGCCGTCGCAACCGGGACTGAGCGTTCCTCGCGGCGCGGTGGTCAGGTGGTCAGGTGGTCAGGTGGTCAGGTGAAGCGAAGGATCTCGTTCGCCGGCAGCTTGGCGAGGCGGGTGATGCATCTGCCGCCGGACGAGATGCGATCGCCCCTTTCGGCCGGCTTGCGACAACGGACGATGCCGGAGCTCCTTGCAGGATCAGAACGCCAGCGGCTGGCGTCGCTTCAGGGATTCCACGGTCTAGGCCATGACGGTCTGCAGGCGAAGGCGTTCGACCTCGGTCAGCCGGTCGAGATCGAGGAAGATACGCGCACCGTCGGCATATTGTTGATCACGCTGGGCGTCGCCTCAAGCTCATTGTCGTAGACTCCCTCCACGACGTAAAGAATCACCTTGCGGCTGATGCACTTGAGCGAGATAGGCGCCAGCGGCCTCGCGCGCACGTCGCCCTCCATCTGGGCGTAGGTCTCGTAGCTCATCACGATGCCACCCGGCTCGGCGATCTGCTCGAACCGGGTGGCCAGGTTCGCCTCGGCTCCGATGATCGTGTAGTCAATGCGGTCGGCGCTGCCGAAATTGCCGACATTGCAGAAGCCGGTATTGATACCCGTCCGGGCCTGGAACGGCTTCTCGATGCCGCGGCGGCGCCATTCGGCATTGAGCTCCCCTATCCGCCGCTGCATGGCGATCGCCATGGCCAGGCAGGCTTGGCGTCCTCCCGCGCTCCCTTGGTCTCCGGATAGCCGAGAAAGGCGGGGATGGCATCGCCGATGAACTTGTCCACGGTGGCGCCGTACTCCTGCGCGACCTTCGACCGCGATCGTGCCGCTGTCGGGATTTGCTAGGACCCGGCGGACGACGTTGCGCGCGTAATAGCTGCGGATGTCGGTGATCATCGAATTGAGATTGTTGGCCTGCGCGCTCAGCGCCGTGTCCGACAGATGGCGCAAATCCAGCCAGACTGCTACGGGCAAAGCGCCAGCGCGGCCGCCACGGTCAACGCGAACCAGATCGCCCGGCCATCAGATGCCGAAGCAACGCGCCCATCCACCATTCCCCGAACGATCGCCGCAACTACAGCGGCAAACCACTGATTGTCTTTGCGCCATTTCCAGGCATGGAACGGGCGCCGCCTGCCTTCGCACGGGCCGAAACGGCCGGCCCGGCCGTCATGCGCTACGGAGATTCACCAAATAAACCGCCGTGCATCAGCGCTCGCTCCCGCCTCGCCAGACCGCGCGGTGGATCGTCCCGGCGATTCTCGACGCCGAACTGGCTTCCGGATAGGCGGTCGGTTCCGCCTCTCCCTTTCAGGCGAAGGCGTCGGCCTCCGCTGCCTTGCGCCGGGCCACGAAGGCCCTCAGCGTTTCGGCGATGGCCGGATCGAGCGCCGGCGCCTCGTAGGATTCCAGCCAGCGTCTGCAAAGCTGGCTGGCGCGGTTCTCCGCGCGCAGCGCGCCTTCCGCCGACCATTGCTCGAAGGAATTGTTGTCGGCGATGGCCGAACGATAGAAGGCCGTCTGGAAATTGTCCTGTGTGTGCTGGCAGCCAAGGAAATGGCTGCCGGGCCCGACCTCGCGGATCGCCGACATGGCCTGCCCGTTCTCCGACAGATCCACGCCCCGCGCGAAGGCCTGCATCATGCCGAGCTGGTCGCAATCCATCAGGAACTTCTCGAAGCAGACGGCGAGCCCGCCCTCCAGCCAACCGGCAGCATGGAGCACGAAATTGGTCCCGGCCAGAATGGTGGAGTTCAGCGTGTTCGCACTTTCATAGGCGGCCTGGGCATCGGGCAGCTTGGCGGCGCAGAGCGACCCGCCGGTGCGGAACGGCAGGCCGAGCCGGCGCGCCAGCTGCGCCGCACCGTAGGACACCAGCGCCGGCTCCGGCGTGCCGAAGGTCGGCGCCCCGGACTGCATGGAGATCGACGAGGCGAAGGTGCCGAAGACCACCGGCGCGCCCGGCCGGCAGAGCTGGGTAAAGGCGGCACCGGCGAGGACTTCGGCGAGAACCTGCGCCAGCGTGCCGGCGACCGTCACCGGGCTCATGGCACCGGCAAGGATGAAGGGCGTGACGATGGTCGCCTGGTTGGCGCGCGCATAGACCTTCAGGGCGCCGAGCATGGTGCCGTCGAAGGTCATCGGCGAATTGGCGTTGATCAGATTGATCACCACGCAGTTCTCGTCGACGAAGGCCTCCCCAAACAGGATGCGGCACATTTCGATCGTGTCCTGGGCCCGCTCCGGCGCGGTGACGGAGCCCATGAAGGGCTTGTCCGACAGCGTCATGTGCGCGAGCAGCATGTCGAGATGCCGCTTGTTGACCGGGATGTCCACCGGCTCGCACACGGTACCGCCGGAATGGTGCAGCGACGGCGCCATGTAGGCGAGCTTCACCAGATTGCGGAAATCCTCGATCGTGGCGTAGCGGCGCACGCCATCCAGGTCGCGCACGAAGGGCGGCCCGTAGACCGGCGCGAAGACCGTCGCCTTGCCGCCGATCACCACCGAATTGTCCGGGTTGCGCGCATGCTGGACGAAGGATCGCGGCGCGGTCCGCAGCAATTCGCGGCACAGGCCGCGGGGAAACCGCACCCGCTCCCCGGACACCTTTGCGCCCGCCGCCGTCCACATGTCCAGCGCTTCGGCATCGTCGCGGAACTCGATGCCGATCTCCTCAAGGATGAGGTCGGCATTCGCCTCGATGATGGCCAGGCCGGCCTCGTCCAGCAGCTCGTATTCCGGCACGTTGCGGCGGATATAACCAAGTTTCGTTCCCGAGGCGCTCTGGGTGCGTGCGGCGCGCCGGGCGGAGGCCCCGCCGCCTGTGCCGCGGCCGCGGCGACCGCCGTCGGACCGCGGAGCCTCGCTCAAATGTCCGGTCTCGTCGCTCATCAAGGGTCTCCGGCCGCATGGCAGCCTGCGCCAGTCTCGACGCTCGCGCGGGCGTGCAATCTGCCACCGATACTCGCACGCAGGCCGCCATCGCCGTCCCAATCGCGAAGGTGCATGACGCGGCGAGGACAATGACGGCCACCGACCCCGGCGTGCCAGAGGTTCGACCCTGTGCAGTTCCGCCGCCCAGACGTCGCTTTCGCAATGGGAGATGTCGCAGCAAAAGGATTGCCGGCCTGCATCTGCCCTAGAGTGAGGGGTACGGATGGACGTGGCGGCGTGGCCGCAAGACGTCGCGTCCGCGGCAGTTCCGGGTTCGACCCGCCGCGAGGTATGTGCATGGCCGATGCCGACGACATCATTCTGGCCGAACTGTCCGACGACGATCTCGTCGCCCAGATGAAGGACGATCTCTATGACGGCCTGCGCGAGGAGATCGAGGAGGGCACCCAGATCCTCCTCGAGCGCGGATGGACGCCCTACGACGTCCTGACCAGGGCGCTGGTCGGCGGCATGCAGATCGTCGGCGAGGATTTTCGCGACGGCATCCTGTTCGTGCCGGAAGTGCTGCTGTCGGCCAATGCCATGAAGGCCGGCATGACCATCCTGCGCCCGCTCCTTGCCGAGACCGGCGCGCCGAAGCAGGGTAAGATGGTCATCGGCACGGTGAAGGGCGACATTCACGACATCGGCAAGAACCTCGTCGGCATGATGATGGAGGGCGCCGGATTCGAGATCGTCGATCTCGGGATCAACATCGACGTCGACAAATATCTCGCGGCGATCGAGGACCACCAGCCGGAGTTTCTCGGCATGTCGGCTCTGCTGACGACGACCATGCCCTACATGAAGGTGGTGATCGACACGCTGGTCCAGAAAGGCATGCGCGACGACGTCATCGTGCTGGTCGGCGGCGCGCCGCTGAACGAGGATTTCGCCAATCAGGTCGGCGCCGACGCATACTGCCGCGATGCAGCGGTTACGGTGGAGACCGCCCGCCAGCTCATGGCCCGGCGGCACAACCAGCTGTGACGCTCTCTCCCTCCGCTGATCTAGCGCACCCGATTGCGGACATGAAAAAGGCGCGGCGACCAGAAGTCACCGCGCCTCGTCGATTCGATGTCCGCCGTGATTACCGGGCGACATCGTTCACGGCTGCCCCGGTGGCGTCGACGGTATTGCCGACATCGCGCCCGACGCCGCGGACCGTGTTGGCGCAGGCCGAAAGAACGAGCGCTCCGGCGAGAAGCGTGGACAGGATGGCAATGCGCTTGGTCATGCTGGGGTCTCCAGTTTGCAAATGTGTCCGGAAAACGATGAGGGGGCCTGCTGGTTCCCGACCCCCGGTGCTTTTTGGCAGGCATGGTGACTTTCAGGGCATAAGGCGATGATGGCCGCGCCCGAGACGTTCGTGCGCGACGCAGGTTCGGAGCCGGCAAATCTGGCCGCCGAATCTCTGACAGTGATCGCGTGCGGGGCAATTGCGCGAGAAATTCTGGCCGTCACGGCTGCGAACCGGCTCGTCCACGTCACGATCACTTGCCTGCCCGCCATCCTGCACAATGATCCGAAGGCCATCGCGCCGGCGGTCGAGGCCGCCATCATCGCGGCGCGCACAGGCGGCGCCGGCCGGATCTTCGTCGCCTATGCCGATTGCGGCACCGGCGGCCACCTCGATGCGGTCTGCGGTCGTCACGGCGTCGCGCGCATAGCCGGACCGCATTGCTATTCCTTTTTTGCCGGCAACGACCGCTTCGCGGCCGCGGCCGACGCGCAAATGACGACCTTTTGGCTTACCGACTTCCTGGCCCGCCAGTTCGACGCCTTTGTCGCCCGGCCGCTCAAGCTCGACCGGCATCCCGAGCTGATCCGCATGGTCTTCGGGCATTACGAGAAACTGGTGTATCTCGCCCAGACGGACGCGCCAGATCTCGATCGGCGCGCCAGCCGGATCGCGGCTCAGCTGGGCCTGACCTATGAGCGCCGCCTGGTCGGCTATGGCGACCTGACCGACGCCATCACCGCCGCGGCCGAGTCCCGCCGGCTATAATCGCCGGCCTCAGCCCCCGGCCGTCTGGCCTGTCCCGCCTTGCGGGCCCCGCGCCAAGCCGCATGGCGGCCCGGCCCCATGTGCCCTTCGCGATCGTCATCGGATGGTGTCTTGATCTTTGGAAGGAAAACTCCGATTTAACCCCTCAGAGGCACGCTGGATCGATTACGCCCGGTCGAGCGGCAACGTCGTCGTTCGCGGACCGTATCTCCCACGAGACGGCTTCGGCCGCATCATGAGCATTTTCGAAGTCCCCGTTCCCAGAGCGCCCTCCGTGTCACCTGCCGTCTTTTCCAATTTTCGACAGTCGCTCCGGCGACATGGCGCCAAGCGACCGAAGCGGATTTCGGCGATCCTACGCAGGTTCTCCCATCGGGACCGCGCCGGGACGACCATCGGCGAACTGTCCCAGGCATTCGACACTCGCTCCTTTGGCGCATTCTTCATCCTGTTCGGCGGGCTCAATCTCGTGCCGCTGCCACCCGGCGCGTCGCTCTTTCTCGGCCTACCGCTGGTGCTGTTCACGCTGCAGCTGGCCGTGGGCCGGCATCGCCTGTGGCTGCCGAACCGGATACGCAAGATCAAGATCACGTCGGAAATGCTGGGGCGCGTGATGACGCGCATCGGTCCGATGCTGCGCCGCATCGAACGGCTTGCCCGGCATCGCTACTGGCCCGAGCCGGAATGGATCCTGCTGTCCGGGATCGGCTGGTTCTGCTTCCTGATGTCGGTGCTGATCGCCATTCCGTTTCCGCTGACCAACATGTTCCCGGGGATCTCCGTCGCCATCGCCGGCATCGCGATCACGGCCCGCGACGGCCTCTGGCTGATCGCCTCGATCCTCGTCGGCATCGCCTCGACGATCTTCCTGATCAGCGTCTACGGTGCGGCAGCGCTCGCCGTCATGGGCCTCTTCTAGGTCCCGCAATCGTCCCGGCCATCGACGTTCCGGAACACACCACGCCACCATTCGTCTTGCCTCGGCCCGATGTCGCAAAGACATCGCGGGCCGTCGCGTCCGGCATATCCGCGGACGCCGGACCAGATCACAGTGGGGTCGTCGGAGGTGGCGGATGGCAGAACTTCAGATCGTCTACTGGCGTGACATTCCCGCCCAGATCGTCGTGCGGCAAGGGCGCAGATCCGCCCGCCGCGAACTGCCCCTGCGCTTCATCGAGGCCATCGACCGTTGCGCCATGGCAGTCGGTGCGAAGGACAGCGACGCTTATCTGGCCGAATGGCGCCGCGGCACTTCGCCCGCCGAAGTCGGCGACCTCGAAGCCGAGGCCGAGCGGCTGACTCGTGACATCGAGCAGCACTACGACGCCAAACGCCTCAGGGCGCTGGTTGCAAACGAGGGGCGCGAAGCATGAGAGCGACCGACCCCACCTCTCACTCCCGCCATCGAGCCATTCCCGCTTCCATCGAGGTCGCACCGCGCCAGGCGCTGGAATCGCTCGATCTGCCAGGCCTGTTTCCGTCCGGCACGAAGACGTATCTCTGCGATGTTGGCGTCGACACCGTGAAGGATTTCGTCCGCGCGGTCCGGCGGATCAGCGACCTCGGCTATGCGCCGGTGCCGCATGTTCCGGCCCGTCGCCTGCGCAGCCACGACGAGTTGCGCGACCGTATCCGCGCCTATGCCGAAGAAGGCGGCGCCAGCGACGTGCTGATCATCGGCGGCGGGCTGACGCGCCCGGCCGGGCCCTACAATTCGACGATGGAAATCCTGTCGACCGGCATCCTCGACCGCTACGGCTTCCGCGACATCGGCGTTGCCGGCCATCCGGAAGGCTCGCCGGACTTTTCCGCCGCTACCGCCGACGAGGCGCTTCGCCTGAAACGTGATTTTGGCCGGCGCAGCGGCGCGCGGCTGCGTATCGTCACGCAGTTCGGTTTCGATGCCGCCGTCTCGCTGCGCTGGGCGCAGGCGGTGCAGGCGGCCGGCATCGACCTGCCGATCCATCTGGGCGTCGCGGGACCTGCCAAGATCGCGACACTGATCCGCTTTGCGGCGGTTTGCGGCGTCGGCAATTCGATCTCGTTCCTGAAGAAGCGGCCGAGCGCCCTCACCGCTCTGGCCACCACCCATTCGCCGGAATCGGTGGCCGGTCCGGTCGAGCGCTGCTGGGCCGACACGCCGGACACGCTATTGCGGCAGA
Organism: Aurantimonas sp. A2-1-M11; assembly: GCF_036549475.1. Lineage (NCBI taxonomy): Bacteria > Pseudomonadati > Pseudomonadota > Alphaproteobacteria > Hyphomicrobiales > Aurantimonadaceae > Aurantimonas > Aurantimonas sp. A2-1-M11. Next base: position 22,422 of record NZ_JAZHLI010000040.1, read on the forward strand.
TGCATGTGTTCCCCTTCGGCGGGATCACGGCCACGGCAGAATGGCTCTATGGGCGCGGGTCTTGGCCCGAAGCGAGCGCCGGCCAGACACTGCCGAGCGCGCGCCAGCACGCCTGACACGCACGACCGCGGGGCGCGACTTATGGAGGGGACCCGGCATGACACGCACCATCGTCGCATCGGCCAGCCGCGAGGTCGTGATCGGCTTCGACCAGCCCTTCTGCGTCATCGGGGAGCGCATCAATCCCACCGGCCGCAAGACCCTCGCCGCCGAAATGGTCGCGGGCAATTTCGACACGGTGACCCGGGACGTACTGGCCCAGGTCGCCGCCGGAGCCACCATGCTCGACGTCAATGCCGGGGTGACCGCCGTCGATCCCAATGCTTCCGAACCGCCGCTGCTGGTCGAGACGATCCGCCTCGTCCAGAGCCTGACCGACCTGCCCATCTCGATTGATTCCTCGGTGTCATCGGCGCTCAGCGCCGCCCTTGCGGTCACCAATGGGCGGCCCCTGGTCAATTCGGTGACGGGAGAGCTCGAAAAGCTCGAGGTGATCCTGCCGCTGATCCGCAAGCACGACGTGCCGGTCGTGGCCATCTCCAACGACGAGACCGGCATCTCCGAAGACCCCGACGTCCGTTTCGAGGTGGCCAAGCGGATCGTCCGCCACGCGGCTGATTACGGCATCCGGGCCTGCGACATCGTCGTGGATCCGCTGGTCATGCCGGTCGGCGCGATGGGAACCGCCGGTCGTCAGGTCTTCACGCTGATCCGCCGGCTTCGCGAGGAACTCGGCGTCAATACCATCTGCGGGGCCTCCAACATCTCCTTCGGCCTGCCCCATCGGCACGCCATCAACGCCGCCTTCCTGCCGATGGCAATCGCCGCGGGCATGACATCGGCGATCATGAATCCGTGCCGGCCGCAGGAGATGGAAGCGGTGCGCGCCGCCAATGTTCTGATGGGCAACGATTCGTCCTGCGGCGAGTGGATCCGCCATTACCGCGAGGCGGCCCCGGCGGGATCGGCCGGCGGGTGGGAAGCGGCCCCAACGGCCTCGACCGGGGTGGCCGGTCGGCGCCGCGGCGGGCGCGAAGGCCGCAGGGCCGCCCCATGACGCCGGCCGCCGCATATCGTTGGGCGACATATCGTTGGATTGTGCCGCAGCATCGCTTTTTGCAGGTGCGAAATAAAGCTAGGGATGCGTCGACCTTTTCGCCGTCCGACGCGTTTGGGAAGGACTACAGAACAAGGAATACCCTGCATGACCCGCGGCAAACCGATCCCCTCGTCCTTCTTCCACGCACCCAAGACCGCGGCGGAGCTGACGACCCTCATGGTGATGTCGCCCTTCGTCATCGGCACGCGTCTGACCCAGTTCTGGATATCGGCCGCCTCGCCGCAGGCCAAGGATCGCGACGAGGTCTCCCGGATGGTCAGCGAGAAGATGCAGGCCGCCAGCGAATCCATGATGGCGATGAACCTGGCGGCAATCGAAGCGATGACCTCTGCCGCAGTCACCGGCTCCGGCCGCAGCAGCAATCACGGCGACACCATCCTGTCTGCCGGCCTGAAGCCCTATTCCCAGCGCGTGCGCGCCAACCGAAAGCGCCTCGCGAAGTAAACGTCGCTTCGACTTTGAGGCGCCGATGACGGCAGGCGTCGATCCCCTCGTGCTGTTCATGCCGTCGGGCCGGCGGGGCCATTTCGCCCGCGGCACCCCCGTGATCGAGGCGGCTCGCTCGCTCGGCGTCCATGTGGAGAGCGTCTGCGGCGGACGCGGCATCTGCGGGCGCTGCCAGATCGAGGTTGCCGAAGGCGTTTTCGCCAAGCACCGGATCGTCTCGGCCGCCGATCACCTTTCGCCCTGGTCGGCCCGAGAAGCGCGCTATGCCGAAAAGCGTGCGCTCCAGCCCGGCCGCCGCCTCTCCTGCTCGGCGACCATCGAGGGCGATCTCGTCGTCGACCTGCCCACCGACATGGCGGTGAACCCGGCCGTCGTGCGGAAGGCGGTCGACACGCGCGAATTCCCCCGCGATCCGGCAATCCGGCTCCTCTATGTCGAGGTCGCCGAGCCCGACATGCACGCGCCGCTGGGCGATCTCGACCGGGTCTTCGCGGCGCTGGAACGCGACTGGGGCATCGCCGCGCCGATCGTCGATCCGGCGATCCTGCCTGAGGTGCAGGCGATCCTGCGCCGTGGGGGCTGGACCGTCACCTGCGCGATCGCCCGGGACCGCGACGACGAGCGCCCACGCCTGATGGGGCTGTATCCCGGCCTGAAGAACGAGGCCTACGGCATCGCGGTCGACATCGGCTCCACGACGATCGCGCTACATCTGTCCTCGCTCCTGTCCGGCGCCACCATCGCGTCCGCCGGCATGCCCAATCCGCAGATCCGCTTCGGCGAGGATCTGATGAGCCGCGTCTCCTATGTGATGATGAATCCGCAGGGGCGGCCGCAGATGACGGCCGCCGTCCGGGCTGCGATCCAGGGTCTGGTCGAACAGGTTGCGGCCGAGGCGCATATCGCGACCGCCGACATCATGGACTGCGTCTTCGTCGGCAATCCGATCATGCATCATCTGTTTCTCGGCATCGACCCGACCGAACTCGGCCAGGCGCCCTTCGCCCTGGCGGTGTCCGGGGCGGTCGCGGTGCCGGCGAGCGATCTCGGCCTGTCGCTCCATCCGGCGGCGCGCGCCTATCTCCTGCCCTGCATCGCCGGCCATGTCGGGGCCGACGCCGCTGCGGTCACCCTTGCGGAGGGGCCGCACCGGCAGGACGAGATGATGCTGATCGTCGATGTGGGCACCAATGCGGAGATCGTGCTCGGCAACAGCACGCGGCTGCTGGCGGCCTCCTCGCCCACCGGCCCGGCCTTCGAGGGTGCCGAGATTTCCAGCGGTCAGCGGGCGGCGCCGGGCGCGATCGAGCGCGTGCGCATCGATCCCGCGACGCTGGAGCCGCGCTTCAAGGTGATCGGCGTCGAAACATGGTCGCACGAGCCCGGCTTTGCAGAGGCCGCACGAGCCGTGGGCGTCACCGGCATCTGCGGCTCCGGCATCATCGAGGCCATCGCCGAAATGTTCCTCTCCGGCATCCTGAGCGAGGACGGCGCCATACTGGGGGCCCTCGCCGAGCGCTCGCCGCGCATCGTCCAGGACGGGCGGACCTTCGCCTATGTGCTGCACGAGACACCGGACCAGACGATCCGCATCCTGCAGACGGACATCCGCGCGATCCAGCTTGCCAAAGCGGCGCTTTATGCCGGCATCAAGCTCTTGATGGACAAATTCGCCGCCATGGCGGCGCCGGGCTCCCCTGCGCCGACGACCGAACGATCCGATGTCACGTACGCCATGCTGATCGACCTCGAACCGGCCGAGTTGTCAGTACTCGCCGACACGCTGTTCGCCGCGCAGGCCGGCCGTGCGGTTGCCCCCGAGCCGCCGTCGGCGTTAGCCGATCCCCCTCCTGCCGCCCCGATCCGCATCGACCGGATCGCGCTGGCCGGCGGCTTCGGCTCCTTCATCGAGCCGCGCTATGCGATGATCCTGGGGCTGGTGCCCGATTGCGACCTCGCTCGATGCGGCTCGGTCGGCAATGCCGCAGGCGCCGGTGCCCGCATGGCGCTGCTCAACCGGGCCTATCGCCGCGAGATCGAGGCGACGGTGCGACACATCACCAAGATCGAGACAGCACTCGAGCCCGACTTCCAGCGCCATTTCGTCGCCGCAATGGCGTTTCCGAACAAGCTCGACGCCTTTCCGGAACTGGCCAGGGTCCAGGTGCTTCCCAATCGCGGACCGGACGGTGCGCGCCTCGACAGCGGCAGCGGCGGGACCGTCGAGGTCCGCAGACGCCGCACCGGATTACGCTCGCGCGACCGCGAGGAGTGAACGACCGAGGGTCGGCGCCGTGCGACATAGGGCGCCGAACACGACGCCAGGGACCAATTTGTGCCCGGATTGGCAAGAAACGGCGAGAGAATCGCCCTTCGACCGTTGCGCTTAGACGCCGGGCGGCTTATCGAACAGGCATCCATAGCGATGACAGGCGACCCGAAATCCGCGCAGGCATTGCGCGGCGCCGTACCGACGACCACTGGTGATGATTTGAAGCCCAAGGATACCGATTTCGCCGAACGCCGTAATGCGGCTCGCGACGCCAAGCTGGCGCTGCTGCAGAAGGCCAAGGAGCGGCTGGAAAGCCCCGAGCACGAGCAGGCCAAGCAGGAACGCGCGGAGATCGCCGCGGCCCGCGACGAGCGGCTCGCCAAGAAGCGCGCCGAGGACGAGATCAAGGCCCGCGAGCAGGCCGCGATCGATGCGGAGGCCGAGGCCACCCGCGTTGCGGAGGAAGAAGCCCGCAAGGCCGAGAAGGACCGCCCGCTGGCGCAGATGGTCGCCGACGAGGCCGCCAAGAAGGCCGAGCGCGACGCGCGCTATGCCGCCCGCAAGGCGCGCAAGGGCAAGAAGTAGCACTGTCGCATAGCCGGCGGCTGGCGGTCTGAATTCGCCAGCCTCCTCCGCCTTGCGAAACCCATCATTCCGCTCCACCTTGGGCTGCGCGCGCCATGCGCGAATGGCCCTTGATGCGGAGCGGGCGGTATGGGCTCAGGAAATGCGGCCGGCCTGATCGACACGCCCCGGCACGTCTCGCCGGACAGGCCGGGCGCCGGTCCGAAGCGGACCATCGTGTTCCTGCTCGTCCCCAATTTCTCGATGATTGCCTTTGCGACCGCCATCGAGCCGTTGCGGATTGCCAATCGCGTCGTCGGCCGCGAGGTCTATCGCTGGCGTCTGGTCTCGCCCGACGGCCAGCCCGCCCGCGCGTCGAACGGTGTCGAGGTGGCGGTGACGTCGTCCGTCGAGACCGAGCGCAGGGCGCTCCTCGCCGAGCACCGGCCCTCGATGGTGTTCGCCTGTTCCGGCGTGTTCGTCGAGGCTTTCACGGACAAGACCAGCTTTTCCTATCTGCGTGAATGTCACCAGCGCGGTATTAGCGTCGGCGGGCTGTGCACTGGCGCCTGGATCTTGGCCCGTGCCGGCCTTCTGGCTGACCGGCGCTGTGCCATCCACTGGGAAAACTTGCCCGGCTTCACCGAGGCGTTCCCGCGGGTCGACGCCTATGCCGATCTCTACGAGATAGACCACAACATCTACACCTGCGCCGGCGGCACGGCCGCGCTCGACATGATGCTGACGCTGATCGGCGAGGATCTGGGCGAGGAGGTGGTCAACCGCGTCTGCGAGCAGGCGCTGACCGACCGCGTCCGCGGCTCCCAAGACCGCCAGCGGCTGCCCTTGCGGGCCCGGCTCGGCGTGCAGCATTCGAAAGTTCTGCAGGTCATAGAGATCATGGAAGCCAATCTCGCCGACCCGCTGTCGCTGGTCGAGATCGCTCATCATGTCGGCCTGTCGCGCCGTCAGGTGGAGCGGCTGTTCCATCGGGAGATGGGCCGCTCGCCGGCCCGCTACTATCTGGAGATCCGGCTGGACCGGGCGCGCCACCTGCTCCTGCAGTCGCAACTGCCCATCGTCGAGATCGCGGTGGCCAGCGGCTTCGTCTCCGCGTCGCATTTTTCCAAATGCTATCGTGAGCTCTATTCGCGCTCGCCCCAGCAGGAACGCGCAACACGCTCGGTGCTCGCGCCCGCCTGACGTGAGGCCGTGCCGGCACATCCGTGACGCGTTCGGACGAATGACACGTTCGCGGCGCGAATCGGGTCAGAAATCCTCCATCCAGCGGCGCTGGCGGTCCTGCCACATGCGCTCGCCGATCAGGCAGTCGGGCGCGGCGGCGGCTTGTGCGCGCATGAGCGGGGCGTCGTCGGCCCGGCTAGTCGGCCAGCTATCGGCCAACTCCATCACCAGCTTGCGGCGTACGGCATCAGGGAATTGCGACCAGTCGTTCACCGGGATCATGAACGATCCCGGACCGCCGATCACGCATTCGGCGTAATAGAGATCGAGATCGGGGATCGCGCCCCAGGAGCTGTAACCGCCAGACGTCATCAGCGGAAGCCCGTTGATGACGATGCCCCGGGCCACGGCGGCATCGCGGGCATCGGTGACCATGCGGCCCTGATTGTTCGGCCCGTCTCCGGAGATATCGATGACCCGTCGCAGGCCGTCGAAGCCATTGCCCTCGAACAGCGGGGCGGCGAAATCGATGGCCGACGCGATCGACGTGCGGCGCTCGCGATCGGGCTCCTCGGTCTGCAGCCGGTAAGCGAAGCCGTCGGCCGCCTCGCGGGACTCGATCAGCATCCACGGCACGACGACGGCCTGCGACATGGTGCCAGCCCATTCGATGTAGGACACGGCGACGCGGCCATGCGGCCCGCCCATGATCGCCTTCTGGACGTCCTCGCTGCGGAAAGCGGCGGCATAGCCGGCCCGCTGGATCTCCTGCTCGCCGCGATCCATCGACCAGGAGACGTCGACGGCCAGGATGAGCTCGGCGTCGACCTGGACGCCCCTGTCTCGGCTGCTGCCAGTGGTGGCGCCGAGGTCCCGCAAACCGCGCCCCTGCCCGTCGGCCGTTGCATGGCCGGTCAGCGCCGGCAGGACGACCATCACGGCCGACAGGAGGGCAAGGATGCGGTATCCCATTGGGCAAGCGTCTCGCCGGATGGACTGCCACGCAATTCACAATACCGTCACCCGGAGGCGCCACCCAGTTCCGCCGCAGCGGCGGCAACCGGCGCGATGGCCGACCCGCACCCAGCCTGCCGTCCGGCTCGTGGCAGTTCAGACTCAATCGTTCAAAGCCTTCAGGGCATGGGCGTCAAGAAGGACCAGATGGCGGGTCGACGACAGGGCGATCAGCCCGTCGCGCTCGAACTGGGACAGGGTCCGCGAGACGGTCTCGATGGTCAGGCCCAGATAGTCGGCAATGTCCTGGCGGGTCATGGCGAGCTGGACGACAGTCTCATCCCCGTCCCGGCCGGCCATCCCGAGGAGAAAGGCGGCCACCCGCTGGGCGGCACTGCGCCGTCCGAGCAGCAGCGCATGATGCTGCGCACGCTCCAGGCACTGCATGGCGAAGTTGAACACTTGCGGCGCGAGCTGCTCACTCTGGGCGACCATGTGCTGAATGCCGCGCCAGCGATAGGCGACAACGGTGCAGTCCGAGACGGCCTCCGCCGACAGATTGTGCGCCACGCCGAGTTCCAACCCGAAAATATCGCCGGCGGCATGGAAGCCTTCGATCTGGCGTCGGCCGTCGCTCAGGAACTTGCAGGTACGAACGACACCGCTGACGACCTTGTAGAAGGACTGGACCTCTTCGCATTCGGCGTAGATTTCGCTGTCCTGGACGAAGTTCAGCACTTGTCCGGCAATCCCAACCCCGGCGGTCTCCGACCGCGGGGTGGTCTCGCGAAAGGCCCGCATGGGCTTCGCCGGGACGGGGCCCGCCGTGCGTACCCGATCGATGGCTGTTGCCAGAGCCGTGGTCATGGAAACCCTCCTGATGCCTGCGAGTCGATGACCCTTTCTAGCGACGCGTAGGAGGGCGCAGAATTCGGTTTGCTCCTAAGGGTTTTTACGTAGGTGGATTCCGGTGCGCCTCAGTGTCAATCGAGCTATGGGCGGGAATGGGTAACGCCGCGGGTCAGGCGTCATGGAGATCGCCCGTCGCGTGATTGCGACACCGTCGATGAAATTGACGCGCGATAGCCATCGGCGAGCGATTCGCCCCTCCAAGCCTCCAGGTCTTGGTAGCTGCCATGAGGGGCTTCAAGATCATGAGACAGACGGTCTTCTGCGAAAGGCCTCCTTTGTCCTCACCCACCGGTGCCGGACAACGCCAAAGACGCTCTTGATGGCGTTCGAGGTCCCCCGGTTGTCCCATGCGCGGACGCCTGCGTTCGCACGGTTGTTTCAAATGGCATGGCGTATGATCGGCTACGGTCATGTGTCAGCCCTGCCACGGGGATGACGGAGAAAGTCCTCGTCATCGCGAAGGGCAAGCAGATCTCGGAAGCTTTTAGAGCGTTCGGAATGTCGGGGACCTTTTCGGCCGGGAAAACCGCGCTTTCAATCCGGCGAGACCGACGTTTTGGTCAGGATCAGCCGCTGCGGAGATGAGACTGCCCGAGCCGCCCATTAGGAAGCCGCTCATTCGCTTCCGACGCGTTTTAAGAATGGTCGGGCCTGAAGGCCTCAGGCCTGTAATTTCGCACGTCGTCCCCTCCCGCGCAGTTTAGGCTAGGCCCTGCTGCTGACAGTCGCCGAAAACCTCGATCGTGGCGGCATTTGCGCCAGATATTTGCCTGACAGAGAAGGATGGGGTGCCGGGTTCCCGCTGTCGCAGCAAATCGCCGCGAAACAGCCTGTTTTTCTCCGCGCCCTCATCGTTGCGGGAAGAGACCATCCCGCAGACCGACACGGTGCCATCGTCGGCAATGCCGGATCTCAATGGATAGAAGGTGACCTCGACCGAACCTGGAAAGCGTGAGGCGACCGCCCGACGCACTGTGTCATTTTCGGCGCGCGATAGTTGGTAAGGCGTCGTCCGAGTAGGCCGGACGCCGGGCTTCTCCCCATGGAGCCGCACACCCATGAAATGGATATCCGGGATATCCATTTCTTCCATCTTGGGAAAGGCAAAGTTCGAGATCGGTGATCCTAAGCTACAACCGACAAGCACTCCGCAACTTGCAATCACGATCATCTGCCGTCGAGCCATATCAAGCTCCCACTCCGACATCGCCTTTCCAACTTACGCAAGGAAATGTCGAAATCAGGGCGAAATTTCCGTCATGCCGTGGATGTTGCCCGTCCATCATTTCCCCCGTCTCTGACAACGCGCCGTTCGGCGCTTGCAGTGCTCGCGGGTGGTGATGGTCCGAATGATCTTCTCCAATCGGCTTCTACCCTCTTGGAGTCATTATTACTTCGGCTGCTCAGCCCTTTCGAAACGGCCTCCAAAAGACCCAATCAGAGAAGGCTTTCAACTCAGCTTCGAAGACGGGCATTCTCCGGATCAAACGGGCTTTCGCCGATCACCCTCGCTTCGTAGAGCTTGCCGAGGATCTTGATCGCCAGTCGGGTGCCCTCGTGGGCATGGGCCGGATCGAGCATCGCCAGGGCAAGACTTCGACCGACCCGCCAGCCGAAGCCGCCATTGGTCGCTCGCCCCACCAGCGCGCCCTCGGCATAAACCGGTTCAGAGCCACGCGCGTCGGCGTCGGTCACGCCATGCACCTCTAGCGTCGCGAATCGCCAGCGCAGGCCCGAGTCCTGCGCCCGAACGACCGCCTCACGGCCGATGAAATCCCCCTTGCCCGGATGAACAAACCTCTGAAGACCGGACTCCAGCGCATTGTATTCGATGGAGAGTTCCCGCGGGAATTGGCGATAGGATTTCTCCAGCGCCATTGCTCCCATAGCGCGGATGCCGAAGGGACGGATGCCGCATTCGGCGCCTGCCTGCATCAAGAAGTTGTAGAGCGCATTCTGCATCTCGATCGGGTGGTGCAGTTCCCAACCAAGCTCTCCGATGAAGTTGACCCGCAGCGCGGTGCAGGCCACCGGGCCGATCGACAGGCGCTGCCCGGTCAGCCACGGGAAGGCCGCATTGGAGAGGTCGGTGCGGGTAAGTTTCGCCAGAACCTCGCGCGATCTCGGGCCGGCGAGCACCAGCACGCCCAATTCGTGAGTGACCGGCTGCATCCGCACGTCGCCACCCGACGGCAGCGCCCTCTGCAGGATGTCGTGGTCGATGCTCTCATAGGCGGCGCCGGAGACAAGATAGAAGCTCTCGGCGCCCGCCTTGTAGACGGTGAATTCGCTGCGCACTCCGCCGGCCGGCGTCAGGAGATGGCAGAGCGCGAGGCGTCCCGGCGTCCGGGGGATGCGGTTGGCGAGCAGGCCGTCGAGCCAGGCGGCCGCGCCGGGTCCGCTGACATAGGCCTTGGCGAAGGGCGTCATGTCGAGAAGCCCAACGCCTTCATGCACCGCCCTCACCTCGGCGCCCACATGCTCGAAATAGTTGGACCGGCGAAACGACCAGCGCTCGCGGATGCGGCCGGTGTGGTCCGCCGCGGCGTGATTGTGCCTGAGCAGGACGTCGGCGCCGACATCGAGCTCGGCTTCGGGCACTGCGTAGCCCTCGGGGGCGAACCAGTTGGCCCGCTCCCAGCCATAGACCGCGCCGAAGACGGCACCGAGCGCCTTCTGCCGCTCGTAGGAAGGCGAGGTCTTCAATGGCCGGGCGGCGGCACGTTCCTCGTCGGGATAATGCACCGAAAAGACGTTGGCATAGGCCTCCTCATTCTTGGCGCGCAGATAGCCCTCGCCGGCATAGGGGCCGAAGCGGCGGGGATCGACTCCGGCCAGATCCACCGTCGGCTCGCCGTCGACGATCCATTCGGCCAATTGCCAGCCGGCGCCGCCTGCTGCCGTAATCCCGAAGGAATGGCCTTCGTTGAGCCAGAAATTGCTGAGGTTCGGCGCCGGGCCGACGATGGGCGAGCCGTCCGGCGTATAGGCGATGGCGCCGTTGTAGATCTTCTTGATCCCGACCTCGCCGAAGGCCGGCACCCGGGCGATGGCGGTCTCGACATGGGGCATCAGCCGGTCGAGATCCTCCTGGAAGAGCTCGTATTCGCTGTTCGCATCCGGTCCGTCCAGATAGCAGCAGGGCGCGCCGATCTCGTAAGGCCCCAGCAGAAGCCCGCCATTCTCCTCGCGCATGTACCAAGAGGAGTCGCTTTCCCTCAGGACACCCATTTCCGGCAAGCCCTGGCGGCGACGTTCGACGATCGTCGGATGCGGCTCGGTGACGATATACTGGTGCTCGACGGGGATCACTGGCACGTCCAGCCCGACCATTCGCCCCGTCAGGCGGGCGAAATTGCCGGTGGCCGAGACGACGTGCTCGCAGACGATTTCACCCTTGTCGGTGACGATCTTCCATTCGCCGGACGCCAGCCGTTCGATGGCGGTGACGGTGGTATTGCGGTGGATGGTGGCACCGCGTTCGCGGGCACCGCGGGCCAGCGCCTGGGTCAGGTCGGCAGGCTGGATGTAGCCGTCCTCGGGATTCTGAATCGCCCCGAGAATGCCGTCGGTCTCGCAGAGCGGCCAGGCCTCCTTGAGCTGTTCGGGCGTCAGGATCCGGACCGGCACGCCGATCGTCTCGGCGACGCCGGCATAATACATGTACTCGTCCCAGCGGTCCTTCGTGCGCGCCAAGCGGATATTGGTGACGTTGGAGAAGCCGACATTCATGCCGGTCTCCTCCTGCAACTCGCGATAGAAGCGCACGGAATAGCGGTGGAGCTGTCCGACGGCGTAGCTCATGTTGAAAAGCGGCAGGAGACCGGCGGCATGCCAGGTGGAGCCGGAGGTCAGTTCCCGGCGTTCGATCAGGACGCTGTCGGTCCAGCCCTTGCGCGCCAGATGGTAGAGCGTGGAGACGCCGACCACTCCGCCGCCGATGACAACCGCGCGCGCCCGCTCCCGCATGACCACCCCTCGTCCAACAGACTGCCGTAACCGCTTGCCGAGCCTAGCGGGGCATCCGCCGGGCCGCGCCGTCTCTTTGCGACATCGGCTGTCGGGCAAACGGCGCGCCTCTGCCATGACCGCCGATGCGGGCATGACGCAAGGTTATGATCAACGGTTTGTTAACCACGATCGGGGAGGATGCCGTTCCCAGCCTGGCTCGTGATGGAACGGATCCTTGACGCTCACCTCTTCCGTTGACCGACGATCCACCGGGACGGCGAAGTCGGTCCTGACGTCGCCGGTCCTGCTGCTGGCACTCGCCTGCGTCGTCCTCGCCGCGCTGCTGACCGTGCCGCTGACGCTGCCGATCGGCGCCTTCTACTGGGACCTGTTCATCTATTTCGACGCGGCGAACCGGATCTGGAGCGGGCAGCTTCCCAGCGTCGACTTCTTCACCCCGGTCGGGCCGCTCGGCTACTGGCTCTTCGCGCTGTTCGTGCGGCTGTTTCCCGAGGGACAGCCGCTGCTCGTCGCGCAATGGTCGCTGCTGCTGGTCACCGGCCCCGTCTTTGCGGCGGTGCTCGCCGATGTCGACCGCCGCTCGCGGCTCGTCGCCGTGGCGCTGCTGGTGCCGTTCCTCGTCTTCCAGATCCTGCCGATCAACGTCGAGACCTATTACAGCTTCCCGGGCGTGGACGGATTCGGCATCTACAACAGGCAGATGTGCCTGCTGCTTTACGTCCTGGCGGCCGCGCTGGTCTTCGTTCAGGGCCGAGCGACCATGCTGGCCACGATCGTTGCAACGATGCTGGCGCTGTTTCTCACCAAGATCACCGGCTTCGTCGGCGCGGGGCTGCTTTGCGCGTTCGCCCTTGCGGCCGGTCGCGTGGCCCTGCGCACCGCGATCCTCTCGATCCTCGGCTTCGTCGCCGCGCTGGCGCTGCTCGAGGTCACGACGGGCGTTGTCAGCGCATATCTGGCGGACATCCTCGCGCTCGTCGGGCTCAACGAGGGCAGCATCCTGCCGCGCTTCCTGCAGGCGGCCTCGATCCATTTCATGGTCTTCGGGCCGCTGGCGATCCTCACCGTGACGCTTGGGCTGATCGGGCTCGGCGACATCCTGCGGTCCGTCGTGGCCCTGATCCGCGCGCCGCGGTCCGCAGGTGTCGTCGCGCTGTTCGACCGCGACGTGTTTTGGCTGGGTGCGGCGACCTTCACGGGCCTCTTCGTGGAAACCCAGAACACCGGAGGCCTTGGCTTCATATTCGTCTGGCCGGTGCTCCTGCGCATCCTCGTGCGGGCCGGCGGCGGGCCCACGCGCCGCCTCGCGCTGGTGCTCGCGCTCGTCGCCGCCAGTGCCCTGCCGACCTTCGTGCAGGTGATCCACCGCGGGGCCCGCGCCATCGTCGGACAGATCGCCTATGTCGATCTCGACGCGCCACGGCTCGGCACGCTCGGCGCCGTCTCCCAGCGCCCCGAACTGATGGAGCGGGCGACCGTGATGCTGGATACCTACCGCCGGTTTCCAGACACCTACGATCATCTCGCGGACATCAGGCAATTGCCAAGCTTCACCCTCTACAACGAGCCCGATTTCCATCTGACCTGGCTGATGGGCGCCGAGGAAGCGGTCAAGGCGATCCAGGCGCTGGAGGCCCGCCAGGGCGTGCGCTTCGGCACGATCATGAATCTCAACTTCGTCAATCCCTTCCCTTGGCTTCTCGATCGAGAGGCGCCGCGGGGCATCGCCATTGGCGCCGACCCGTTTCGCGCCGTGCCCGACCCGGGATCGGCGGTGCTGCAGTCGGTGGAAGCGACCGACCTCCTCCTCTACCCGCTGTGCCCGGTGACGCTCGCCAATCGCCGGCTGCGCGAGATCTACGAGCCGGGCCTTGCGGGCCACACCCGCATATCGCTGTCGTCCTGCTGGGACGCCTATGTGCGCCAGGGTCTGCTCCCACCGCAATGACGGCGGGCCGCGGGCCAGATTGCGTCTGTGAGAACGCGAAAAGACCGGGCAATTCGCCCGGCCCTTCCATGTCGTCGCTGCAAATATCTGACGTCAGTTCATCTGCGAGCGGATGAAATCCTTGACGATGGAGACGATGCCGCGATCGAGCAGCGCGTCGAGGGCGTCGCAGAACTGGTCGACATGTTCCTCGCCGCAGATCAGCGGCGGCTCCAGTCGGATGACGTTGCGATTGTACTCGGTGAAGGCCACCAGCACGTCGTAGTCACGCAGGAGCAGCGCCCCGATAAAGCCCGACAGCGAGCCCTTCAGCTTGTCGTCGAGGATCGCCACCATCGGCCGCAGTGCCATCGGCAGGGTCCGCGAGAAGTCGTGGAACTCGAGGCCGACCATCAACCCCTGTCCGCGCACATCCTTGATGACCGAGGGGTACTTCGCCTGGATCGCCTGCAGGCGGTCGAGCAGATACGCGCCGACCTCGGCCGAATTGCCGATCAGATCCTCGTCATAGAGGACGTTCAGGCCCTCGATGGCGGTCACGCAGGCTTCGCCGATTCCGCCGAAGGTCGCCTGGGCATGAATCATCGCCGTTTTCGGCGTGCCATAGGCCTTCATGTAGACCTCGCGCCTGGCGATCATCGCACCCACCGCCGCCTTGCCGGCGCCAAGCGACTTTGCCAGGGCGGTGACGTCCGGAACGACGCCATGATGCTCGAAGGCGTAGAAGCGGCCCGTGCGCCCGTAGCCGCACTGCACTTCATCGGCGACCCACAGCACGTTGTGCTTGTCGCACAGGGCGCGCACGCCCTGCCAGTAGTCGGTGGAGGCGGAGATGATGCCGCCGCCGCCCTGCACGGTCTCCAACACAACGACGCCGATGTCGGGATCGCTGCGGATGGCGTTCGCCAGCGCCTCGAGATCGCCGAACGGGACCTTGTAGGTGTTGCCGACCAGCTTGAACTCGCCTTGGTACAGCAGCGAGTCCGTCAGCGACAGCACACCCTTGGTCTTGCCGTGGAAGGAGTTCTCGGCATGGACGATCTTGCAGTTCTTGCGACCGGAGGCGCGCTCGGCCACCTTGATCGCCGCCTCCATGGCCTCCGAGCCGGAGGAGCCGAGGAACACCATGTCGAGATCGCCGGGCGAGCAGGCCGCCAGGTTCTTCGCCAGCGCCGAAGCGTATTGGGACAGGAACGCGATGGCGATCTCGTGGCGCTTCTCGCCCTGGAACCGCTGGCGCGCCTCCAGGATGCGCGGATGGTTGTGGCCGAAGGCCAGCGAACCGAAGCCGCCGAAGAAGTCGAGGATCTTCCGGCCGTTCTGGTCGATGTAGTACATGCCCTCGGCGCTCTCGACCTTCACCTTGTGAAAGCCGAGCAGCTTCATGAAGTGAAACTGGCCGGGATTGATGTAGTCCTTGAACAGGTCCGCCATCGTGCGCACGTCGAGCGCCTTGGCGTCCTCGACGGTCAGGAGGGTCGGCTTGTCGGGGCCCCGACGAAGCATCGGGGCGAGGTCCGGAGTGGCAACCGTGGGCCGATCGAGCATCATGTCTCTCCTAGCTGTGGCGTCGGCTCACTCGGCCGGCTGCGCGTACGACCCGGCGGGGGCCGCATGGCCCGCACGCTTGGCCCGATATTCCGAATAGGCGGCAATCAGCATGTCCTCGTCGCGATACTGGGGGACCCAGCCGAGGTCGCGTTCGCCCTTGCCGACGTCGAGGACGCACATCTCGTCGGCGATGAGATACTGCTCGGGATCCATCAGCGGAATGTTGATGAGGTCGAGGAAGTCGAGCGCGCGCTTGACCGCCCAGCCTGGCGTCGGGATCAGCAGCGACTTCGAACCGGCGTGCTTGACCAGATCACCCAGCAGCTTCCTGACCGGCGGCGGGTTCAGCGAGCCCAGATTGTAGGCCTCGTTCGGAACGCCGGCCTTCCAGGCAAGGCGCGCCGCCTCGGCGCAGTCGAAGACCGAGATGAACTGGTAGGGATTGCGGCCCGAGCCGATCATCGGCACCGGCAGATTGGCGTCGATCAGCTTGAACAGCTTTTCCAGGATGCCGAGACGGCCGGGGCCGATGATCAGGCGCGGCCGGAACAGGGTGATGTTCATGCCGCGCTCGCGCCATTCGGCCGCCAGATGCTCGGTGTCGAGCTTCGACTGGCCGTATTCGCCAAGCGGCGAGACGGGATGGTCCTCGGTCATCGGATAGACCACGGTATGGCCGTAGATCATGTCGGTGGTGAAATGAACGAGCTTCGTCGCACCGGCATCGCCCATCGCGGACATGATGTGCTTGGTGCCGTGATAGTTCACCGGGTAGAAAAAATCGTGCCGCTTGGCCCGCGGCATGATCGGCGACAGCATCTTGGCCGACAGATTGTAGACCATGTCGTCGGCCGCGATCGGCACGGCGTTGACCGCTGCCGGATCGGTAACGTCGGTATGCAGGAATTCGCACTGCGCATAGTGCGGCAGGTCGCTTTTGACGATGTCGGCGACGAGCACGCTCAAGCCGTCCGCGACGAGCTTCTGGGCGAGATGGCGACCGACGAATCCGTCGCCGCCGAAGAGAACATGCTTCATCGGGAAACCTCGTTTGCGGGGGCCTGGGCGACGTCGAGCGCGGGCTCCTCGCCATGGATCCGGGAGCCTCCCTGGGCGATCAGCATCGTGCCGACGCAGATCAGGGCGATGCCGCCGATGCGCAGGGCATTTAGATCCTCGCGGAAGACGAAATAGGCGAAGATGGCGACCGCCACATAGGCCAACGACAGGAAGGGATAGGCGAAGGACAGTTCGACCTTGGACAGGACGAAGAGGTGCGAGGCCATCGAGATCACGAATGTGCAGAGCCCGAGAAAGACCCAGGGGCTGAAGACGATCTGCAGGATCTTCAGGATCGGATTGACGCCGGCAAAGCTCAGGGCGCCAAGCTGCATCATACCGTATTTCAGCATGACCTGCGCCGCGGCGTTGGTGAACACTGTGAACAGGATGAACGGAATGTATTTCGCCATCGGCGCTGCCTCGTCCAGAATTTCGGATCGGCCCGATCCGACGCAGTTGATCTAGGGGAAACCTGTGAGGGATGTTTTAAGATCGCCGTATTCGCGCTCAACGGCGAGACACCGGCCGCCACCAGGGTAAACAAATCGATCGTTTACGCGCTCCAAATTTACCGTTGCTTGTGCGCGCCGCCCGATGTGGCGGTGAGCTGAAGGGCCGTGCGTTTCCAGAAATCCGAGACGATAGATGGATCGCGGATGGCCTCGAGCCTGTGCCATTGCGGAAAGCCCGCCGCGAAGGTCTGCGGCGACATGCGGGCGTCCTTGTAGGGGTTTACCGCTCCGCCCGCCTCGACGGTGATCCGATCTAGTTCGGCCAGTAGCCGCAGCGTCGCCTCGCCGCGATGGGGAAAGTCGAGGGTCAGCGTGTAGCCTGGGCGTGGAAAGCTGGTCAGGCCGGGGCTCTGCCGATCGCCGAACCGCTTCAGCACGGTGAGGAACGAGCCCTGCCTGTGGCTGCGGGCGCATTCGATCAGGGCGCGCACGGCGTCCGGCCCCGCCTGCGCCGGCACCACGCTTTGGTGCTGGTGCAGGCCGCGCGGCCCGTAGAGCCGGTTCCACCGGCCAACCCGGTCGAGCGGATAGAAGAACTGGTCGAACGGCACCAGGTGATGCATCGTGCCCCGGCGCGGCTTGCGATAATAGACCTCGTTGAAGGCGCGCAGCGCGATGCCGCGCAACGGGCTGATGGGAGGCGTAAACGGAACGGCGGCCAGCGGGCCGCGGGCGATACCGGTCCTGTCGCCATCGGGAGCGTGGTCGCCGGCGATGAGATGGCCTCGTCCCAGTGCCCTGCCGGTCGCCAGCGAGTCGATCCAGGCCACCGCATACTCGTGGCGCTCGTCGGCCCCCTCGGCCAGTTCGAAATAGTCTTCCAGCCGGTCGAAGCGCGTCGTGGTCTGGGCAATGGTCAGCGAGGACACCTGCAGAAGTCGGATCGTCGCCTGCCGGATCAGGCCGGTCAGGCCCATGCCGGAGATCGTCGCGGCGAACAGATCGGGGCGCGCATTGCGGCTGCAATGGACGCGTCCCTCGCCGGAACGCTCGAGCTCAAACGCCTCGACCCAACAGCCGAAGGTGCCACGGCGGTGGTGGTTCTTGCCGTGGATGTCGTTGGCGATGGCGCCGCCGAGGGTAACGAACTGGGTCCCCGGCGTCACCGGAAGGAACCAGCCCGCCGGCGCGACATGGCGGGTGATCTCGCTCAGCATCACGCCCGCATCGGCGGTCAGCATGCCGGTTTCCCGGTTGAAGGCATGGATGCGCGCCGCCGGCCGGGTGTCGATCAGCGTGCCGGCATCGTTGTGGCAAGTGTCGCCATAGGAGCGGCCATTGCCGAATGGGAGGAACGAACCGTCGCCGCAGTCGGTCCCGTTTGTCAGCCGGCCGGCCGGCAGGCCCGTCAGGTCGCGGCTGGCGACCGCCCTGCGGGTGGTGCGGGCCGGACGCCCCCAGCTCTCGAAATGCGGCTCAGACAAGGGCGGCGAGCAGGAACAGCGCCCCGCCCAGGCCGATCATCACCTGGCTGCGCCAGTCGCTCATGATGAACACCACCGGATCGTCATGCATCTGGTCGCGGCGGGCAAGGATCCATATACGCACGATAATGTAGAGAACCAGCGGACACAGGGGCCATACAAGGAAAGGCTCGGTGTACTGCTCGGCGCCCTCCATGCTGTCGATGTAGAGCGCCAGGACCAGCACCGACGCGAAACCCGATGCGAGGCCCACCTGGCTCAGCGTCTCCAGATCGGCACCAACATAGCCGCGCCCCGTCGTCGCGCGCCCGGCCCCGACCCCGAAATCCTGCAGCTCGGTAAAACGCTTCACCAGAGCAAGGGAGAGGAAGAAGAACAGCGAGAAGGCCAGCAGCCAGAACGAGGTCTCCACGCCGGAAGCTTCCGATCCTGCAACGATGCGCATCGTGTAGAGGCCGGCCAGAGTGATCACGTCGATCAGCAGCATGCGCTTCAGGGCGAAGGAATAGGCCGTCGTTGTAAGGAGATAGAGGCCGAGGACGGCCAGATAATAGTCGGGCAGGAAGAAGCCTATGCCGATCGCGGTTGCCAGCAGGCCGACGGCTAGCTTGATCCCCATGGGGATCGCCAGGGCACCTCTGGCAAAGGGGCGATTGCGCTTGGAGCGATGGCGGCGGTCGGCCGTCAGGTCGAGGAGATCGTTGAGGATGTAGACCGCCGAGGCCGCGAAGGAGAAGCTGACGAAGGCGAGCATCGCCCCAACCAGCATCTGGATATTGAAGAACTCGTGGGTCAGGACCATGGGTACGAAGATCAGGACGTTCTTCATCCACTGATGCGGGCGCATGGCCTTGAGCGCCGGCCGCAACTGGCCGCCGGCATCGTCGAGGTGCTGGGAGCCGGTGCGCTTCTGCCACTTCGCCGCGGCCCGGTCCGGGGCGACGACCGTTGCCTCGGAGGCTCTCTCCAGGAGGCAGATGTCCTCGTGGGAGTTGCCGACATAGTCGAAGCCATGCTCGCCGCAATCGTCGAGGATGCGCTCGAGCTTGCGCTGCGCGGTCAGATTGACCGCGTCGCAGGAGCTCATGACCGCGTCGAACAGGCCGAGATGATCGGCGACGGCGTGGGCCAGCTTCTCATTGGCGCCGGTAGCCAGGACGATGCGTCGGCCCTCGGCGCGCGCGCGGCGCAGCCGCTCGACCACCTCTTCGCGATAGGGCAGCAGCGCCGGATCGAAATCGACGGCCCGGGCGAGTTCGGCCTTCAGCCGCGCCTTGCCCGCTGCCGCCCAGCCCGGCACCTGCAGCATGATCTGCGGCTTCTGCCGCGCCGCCAGAAACAGGGTTTCCCAGAGGAGATCGCTGCGGATCAGCGTCCCGTCGAGATCGACGAATATCGTGGTCTCTGTCTGCGGTGATCTGGCGTCCAAGCTTGGCCCCTCCTGTCGTCTCCCGTAAGAGGAGATCGCGAAGCTGGGGCCGGTTTGCCGCAGATGGGTTTAGATGCGGTGAATTTTTGGTCCAACTGGTCCGACAGGCTTGTCCGACCGGTCGGCATGATGAAGGAATTGCAAAGTGCGTTCCAGTAATTGGGTGCTCCTGGAGCGCCCCGGCGCTTGCCGTTCCGCTTCAGCTCGGGTGTGGACGCGCCCCGGAATGCAAGCGGTTTTGTCATTGGGATCAGCAATGCTGACGTCGCCGCCAAGTCTTATCCGGCAAGAAGTTCGTTTCCGACGGTTGGTGATATCGACGCCTTCTGTCATTGGGCCTTGAGGTCAAGGGGCTTGTTTCGCGAGGGGCATGCTTCTGTTCGTGATCGATGCGATGATCGTCACATGATGCGGTCGGCGTGATGCGACGA